>JAPLTR010000301.1 GCA_026398065.1 Verrucomicrobiota bacterium
CGCGCGCTCGACCAGTTCGACCTCGGTCAGCTCCACGGCTCGCTGGAAAAGGCCTTCGCTCCCGTCGAGGCGGACACGCTCATCGTCGGGTTCACCAGCGACTGGCTCTTCCCGCCCGAGCAGAACCGCCAGCTCGCCCTCGCGCTCCTCCGGGCCGGCAAGCGCGCCAGCTACGCCGAGCTCACCACCGATCTCGGCCACGACTCCTTCCTTCTCGAGTCCGAGGAGCTCTACACGCTCGTCCGCGGCTTTCTCGAGCGCGACCAGCCCCACGTCTTCGACTACTCGATCTGACCACCTCATGAGCAAGTTCGTCGAAAAACGCACGGTGGACATGCAGATTATCGGTGACTGGGTGGAGCCCAACACCCGGGTGCTCGACCTCGGCTGCGGCCCGGGCGTGCTCCTCGACTATCTCGTCCAGACGAAGCAGGTGTCCGCGGTCGGGGTGGACCTCGATCTCGATCGCATCACGACCTGCGTGCGGCGCGGCCTCGCGGCGTACCAGGGCGACATGACGGAGTTTATGCGCGCGTTTCCCGACAAGCATTTCGACCGCGTGATCTGCTCCCGCACCGTCCACGAACTGGGAGATCCCACGGCCGTCATCGGCGAGGCGCTCCGCGTCGGCCGCTCGCTCACGGTCGGTTTCGTCAACCACGGCTTCTGGAAAAACCGTGTGGACATGCTCATCCGCGGCCGGAAATTGCGGAATCCCGTCTACACCACCGAGTGGTTCGAGAGCCGCCCGGCGAATCCCGTCACGATCGCGGACTTCGAGCACTTCTGCGCCGCGAAGGAGATCCGCATCGCCCGCCGCGCCCACCTCGCCGGCGACTGGCATTCCCCCTGCCGCGCGCTCCCCAATCTTTTTGCCGGTTACGCCCTCTACGACCTCGCCCGCTAGCCCCATGAAATTTCTCCGCCATCTCGCCTGCTTCTTTGCCGCTGTCACCCTTATGTCTGCTGCCGAAATTCCTAAAACCACTCCCGCTGACGCCGCCAAGCGCATCACCGCGGGCCAGGCCGTCCTCGTCGATGTCCGCGAGCCCTCCGAGTGGGCCGACACCGGTGTGGCCGCGCCCGCCGTGCTGCTCGCGAAAAGCGATTTCGACGGGGCGCAGAAGGATTGGAAACCCTTCCTCGAAAAGAACGCCGGCAAAGAGATCATCCTCTACTGCCGCAGCGGCGCCCGGGCCGACACCGTGGGTGCCACCTTGGCGGAAAGGGGCCTCAAGGTTTCCAATGCCGGCGGCTTCCGCGACTGGACCAAGGCCGGCCTGCCGACGCGGCCCGTCGCCGCCCCGAAATAAGCCCGCCGTCCCGCGGGCTCTGCACCTCCGCCGCCCTCCTCCCAATTAGCTTGGCCCGTACGGTGGGGCCGGGTTTTGCTGCTCCACGTGTCTGACTATCTCGATTCGTCCGCCATCCCGCCCGAGCTGCGCGCCGCGTTGCGTCATTCCCCGGACAACACCCCGCTGCTCGTGCACGTCGCCGACACCGTCCTGAAGGCGGGGGCTTTCACCGAGGCCGCGGCGATGTTCAAACGCGCGCTCGCGCTCGACCCCGCCAACATCGGCGCCCGCCTCGGGCTCGCCACGGCCTTCTTCCAGCAGGGCAAGCACAGCGCCGCCCTCGTCATGGTGGAGGACATGGTGAAACAGCCCGACGCCCCGGCGCGGGCCTGGCTGCTCAACTCCCACCTCGCCCTCCACGCCGGCGAACCCCGCCTCGCCGCCCGCCACTATCTCAAGGCCCGTGAGGCCGACCCGCTGCTGGTCGATGCCGCGCTCGAGCAGGATCTCGCCCCGCACCTGCCCGCCCGCCCTTCCCCGCGTCCGCCCGCGCCCGCCAGCCCGCCGCCCCCCGCGGACGACGACATCAATCCCTACGCGGCCGAATCTTCGCCCGAGTCGGGACGTGAGCGGCTGCCGTCGGGCGACCTGCCTCCCGAAGCCTCTCCGGCGATGGAGCCCGAGCGGCCCGAGCTCACGTTTGCCGACGTCGGCGGCATGGACCGGGTGAAGGAGGAGGTGCGGATGAAGATCATCCTCCCGCTCCGCCAGCCCGAGCTCTTCAAGGCGTACGGCAAGAAGGTCGGCGGCGGCATCCTCATGTACGGCCCGCCCGGCTGTGGGAAAACGTTTCTTGCCCGCGCCACCGCCGGCGAGGTGAAGGCCGGCTTCCTCGCTGTCGGCATCAGCGACGTCCTCGACATGTGGATCGGCCAGAGCGAAAAAAATCTCCATGGCCTGTTCGAGCAGGCCCGGTCGCACCGCCCCTGTGTGCTCTTCTTCGACGAGGTCGATGCCCTCGGCGCCAACCGCACCGACATGCTCAAGTCGGGCGGCCGTCAGATCATCAACCAGTTTCTCTCCGAGCTCGATGGCGTCACCACCTCGAACGAGGGCGTGCTCATCCTCGCGGCCACCAACGCCCCCTGGCACCTCGACCCCGCCTTCCGCCGCCCCGGGCGCTTCGACCGCATCCTCTTCGTGCCGCCGCCCGACACCGCGGCGCGCGCCGCGATCTTCCGGCTCCTGCTCAAGGGCAAGCCCGTCGCCGAGATCGATTTCGACGCCCTCGCCAAGAAGACCGACGGCTACTCCGGGGCGGACCTCAAGGCCGTGATCGACGTCGCCGTGGAGGAGAAGCTCCGCGAGGCGATGAAGGCCGGCGCCGTGCAGCCGCTGACCGGCCGCGACCTGCTGGAGGCTGTCAAGCGCCAGAAGCCCACCGTGCGCGACTGGTTTGAGACCGCCCGCAACCACGCCCTCTACGCCAACCAGAGCGGCTTGTACGACGACATCCTCGCGTACCTGAACATCAAGAAATGAGCGCCCACTTCGCCCGCGCGCAATTGCTGATGGCCCAGTCCCGCCCCGCCGATGCGGAGCGCGAGCTGATGGCCGCGCTCGCGACGCAGCCCGACGATCCCGCCGCACTCGCCCTGCTTGCCCTCAGCCGCAGCGAGCAGCGCAAGGGGCCCGAGGCCCTCGCCGCCGCCGAGTCCGCGATCGGCCTTGCGCCGGACGAAGCCTACTTCCACTACGTCCACGCCGTCACCCTGCACCGGCTCGACCGCGACGACGACGCGCGCCGCGCGGTCGGCGAGGCGCTCCGCCTCAACCCCGCCGACGAGGATCTGTTCTCGCTGCTCGCCTCCATCGAGCTGGCGCGGCGCAACTGGCCCGCCGCCCTCGAGGCCGCCGAGCAGGCGCTCACGCTCAACCCCGAGCACGTCAACGCGGCCAATCTCCGCGCCATGGCCCTCGTGCGCCTCGGCCGCAAGGAGGAGGCCACGGCCACCGTCGATTTCGCGCTGCACCGGGCGCCGGAAAACGGTTTTTCGCATGCGAACCAGGGGTGGAATTGCCTCCATCGCAACGACCCGAAAAAAGCCCAGGAGCACTTCCGCGAGGCGCTGCGCCTCGAACCCGATCTCGAGTACGCGCGCAGCGGCATGCTCGAGGCCCTCAAGGCCCGCAACCCGGTCTACCGTGGCATGCTCGCCTACTTCCTGTGGATGGGGGCGCTGAGCACGAGGCTCCAGTGGGCGTTCATCCTCGGCATTTTTTTCGGCGGCCGGATCATTCGCGGCGTCGCCGAGCGGCAGCCGCAGTTGGGCTGGGTGCTCTGGCCGCTCCTCGGCCTGTTCTACGCCTTTGTCTACCTGTCGTGGACCGCCGGCCCGATGTTCAACCTGCTGCTGCGCTTCGACCGCTTCGGCCGGCACGTCCTCTCGCGCGATCAGCGCATCGCGAGCAACTGGTTTGGCGCCGCCTTCTTCGCCGCGCTCGGGATGCTGGTCTGGTGGTTCTCCACCGGCGCCGAACTCGGCTTCATCGCCACGATTCTGCTGGCCGTGATCTCGATCTGCCTCGCGGCCACCTTTGCGCACACCGCCCGCAATCGCGCGATCCTCGGGAGTGTCACCGGGGCCCTCGCCGTGCTCGGGGTCGCCCTGGTGGTCGTCCTGCTGCGCGAGCCGCCCGATGATCCCAACCCGAGCGAGCTCGGCTCCAGCCTGAGCAACCTCTTCATGATCGTCTTTGTCGGTTTCCAGATCCTCGCGAACACCCTGCGCAGCCGGTAGGGAGCGGCCGGCCCAGTCGGTCGTCCGCCCGGCCCGCGCTCAGCCGCGCCACGTCGCCAGCCGCGCCGCGTGGATCACGCACACGCAGTTCGCGCCGTCCTCCGTGTGCAGCCAGTGCGGCTCCAGCGCGGCGAACTCCCGGTCCATGGCCGCGATCAGCCCGCCCACTTCGATCAACACGATTCCCTCGTCCGTCAGCCGCGTGCGCGCCTGCCGCAGCAGTTTGCGAATGATCTTCAGGCCGTCCTTGCCGCCGTCGTGCGCCATGCGCGGTTCCGCCGCGAACTCCGGCGCCTGCTGGTCCACGTGCGCGCTCGGCTCGTAGGGCGGGTTGCTCAGGATCACGTCGTACTTCACCGCCGGCACGGCATCGAAGACATCGCTCGCCCACAGCTTCACGCGCCGCTTCAGGCCGTGCTCGGCGACATTGATCTTCGCCACCTCCAGCGCGTCCGCCGAGAGGTCGACCGCGTCCACCACCGCCTTGGGAAAATGTTGCGCCAGCAAAATCGCGAGGCAGCCCGAGCCCGTGCACACATCGGTCACCCGCCGCACGGCCGCCGGTTTGCGCAACCAGCCGTCGAGCTGCTGCTCGATGATCTCCACGAAATAGCTGCGGGGGATGATCACCCGTTCATCCACGTAAAACCGCTGCCCGCCCAGCCACGCCTCGCGCGTGAGATACGCCGCCGGCACATGCTCGAGCGCCCGCCGCCGCAGGATATCCTCGACCGCCGCGCCCTGTGCCGCCGTCAGCTTTTTCTTCAATACGTCCGCCTCGCTGTCGAGTGGCAGTCCGAGGACGGTGAGCAAAAGATAAAGCGCCTCGTCATGGGCGTTGGTCGCGACCTGCCCGAGCGCGAGCTTCTCCCGCGCGTAGAGCTTCTCCGCGAAGTTCAGCCAGCCGCCGAGCGTCGCCCGTTCCCGCGGCCGGCCCAACAGTGTTGCCCGTTTCCCGCTCAAGTGAGGATCACGAGCAAGGCGTTGAAGGGGATCAGAGCCGCCCGGAACAGCACCGTGAGGAACTGACGGAACGCCGGGATGTTGATCAACAGCAGCAGCACAAAGCTGCCGAAGGTCGCCAGCCGGCTGTACATTTCCTCGCTCATGCCGAACCAGTACATCAGGAACTTCGATCCATCGAGTGGCGGGATCGGGAGGAGATTGAAGACCATCAGACCCACATTCACCCCCACCACCAGTTGGAAGAAATCGACGACGGCGCCGCTTTGCATCCGCACGGCGACCACCATTCCGAGGGTGGCCAGCAGCGCCAGGGCGAAATTCACCCCCGGCCCGGCGATCGTCACCAGCGCCTGGTCGAATTGCCCGCGGCGGAAGTTGCTCGGGTTGGTGTAGACGGGCTTCGCCCAGCCGATCATTGCGAAGCTCCCGAAGAACCCCATGGCTCCGAGCAGCGGCATCAGGATGGTCCCGATCCAGTCGATATGCGCCAGGGGAAACATCGTCACGCGGCCCTGGGAGCGGGGCGTGTCGTCGCCCAGCTTGTCGGCGACGACGGCGTGCCCCCACTCGTGCATCGAGAGGCTCAGTACTATGACGATGAAGCGCAGGGCGCCTTCGCGCACCGCGTAGAGGTCAAAATCCATGGCGGCTACTTCTTCGCGGTTTCCGCGAGCTGGGCAACGAGCTTTTGCTTCTGCCCTTGCAGGGAGGGTTCGTCCACGGTCGCCATCAGTGTCTTCGCATGGTCCGGCTTGCCCTGCTTGATCAGCACGTTGGCCGCGTGCAGCCGCATCGTCTGCCGCTCGACCGGCGTCTGTGCCTTGTCCTCGAGCGCCGCCTAGGTCTTCAGGGCCAGGTCCCAGTCCGGCTTCGCGAGGTCGTAGAAGGACTCCGCGTAGCGATAGGCAAATTCGAACCGGTCCGGCGCGAGTTCCGCCGCCCGCTTGAAGGCCTTGGCCACCGCCTCGTCGAGCGCCGCGCGCGTCCAGCCGCCGTCGCGCAGAAAATCGTCGCGCGCCTCCACCAGCAGGGTGCCGAGCTGGTAGTGATAGATGGGCTCGTTGGGGGAGAGCTTGATGGCGGCGAGGAAATACGGCGCCGCCTCCAGCGGCTTGCCTTCCTCGGCGAGGTAGCCGCCGAGCTGGTTTTTCACGTAGGGCAGGTCGCTGTCGAGCTGGTTGGCCTTGAGCCACATCGCAGCCGCCTCCTTGCGCATGCCGACCTTGCTGAGCAGGCCGCCGTACGCCGCCGGGCCGAGCGCAAATTTCGGGTTCTCATTCAGGAACCGCTCGTAGTCGTGCGTCAACGACTGGACCTGCGTGCGAAACGCCTCCTGGTCGAGCTTGTCGCCCTGTTTCTCCGCCGCCGCGAAGATCTCGCGCTGCCGCTCGGCGATTTTTTTCAGCCCCCGCTCGGCCATCGACTCGCCGGCGGGCTCGGCCGCGCGCGACGGATTCACAGCCAGCACGGCCACAGTGAGACAGAGGATGAAGAGTTTCATGCGAACGGGATGCGACACCCTCACCCGGCCAAGGTGCCGGCGTAAACATTCATCCGCTCTCCCCGGAGAAATCCCACCAGCGCCTGCCCGCTGGCCCGGGCAAACTCCACCGCCGCACTCGTCGGCGCCGAGATCGCGGCCACGCACGGTATTCCCGCAGCCAGCGCCTTTTGCATGATTTCAAAGCTCACCCGCCCGCTCACCAGCAGGATGTTCCCGCCCAAGGGCAGCCGCTCCGCGAAAAACGCGTGGCCCACCACTTTGTCGAGCGCGTTGTGCCGCCCCACGTCCTCGCGCGCCACGAGGAGGTTGCCCTTGGCGTCAAACAGCGCGCTCGCGTGCAACCCGCCCGTCGCTGCAAATCCCGCCTGCACCGCCCGCAGCCGCTCCGGCAGCGCCTTCAGCACCTCGCGTCGCGGCACGAAAGTCTCCGCAATCGGCGGAAACTGCCCGCGCACCGCCTCGATGCTCGCCTTGCTGCAGATCCCGCAGCTTGAGGAGGTGAACACATTCCGCGTGAGTCGCGACCAGTCCACCGCGACCCCCGGAGCCAGCAGCACGTCGAGGATGTTTTCCCGTGCCTCCGGCACTCCCTCCCTCGCGGCGTTCCGGCTCGTCGCGCAATACACCAGGTCCAGCACTTCCTCGCGCCGGCGCAAAATCCCTTCGGTCACGAGAAACCCCGCCGCCAGCTCCCGGTCATGCCCCGGCGTGCGCATCACCACGGCCACGCTGCGCCCATCCACTCGAATCTCCAACGGCTCCTCCGCCGCGAGCGCATCCTCCGCCCCGATGCCCGCGCCCGTCCCGTCGTGACGCACCAGCGTCACCGTCCGGGTGGATTTTTTGAGCGACATGCGCCCAGCAAAGCAAATTGCGAAGGAGCGGCCACGTTTTTTAACGGCTCGCCGGGACCACGCGGCGAAGGCACCGCCGGGCTTGCTGTCCAAGCCCTCCGCGCCATCGTTGCCGCCATGACCGCTTACGAAGTCATCGACCAGATCAAGGCGCTCTCGCCGGAGGAGAAAGTCAAGGTAGTGGAGTTCATGGAGCAGGAAATCGCGGCCCGGTTGTTGACGGAGGAGACCCCGGCCATGCTTGCCGCCATTGACGAAGGTGTGCGCTCGCTCGATCAATCGGGCGGTCGTGAGTATACTCGCGCCGAACTCGAACAGAAAGTGCGGCAATGGTCCCGTGGCGCATCGCGCTGAGCGAACAGGCGGAACTCGATCTGGAGGGCGTGACCGCTTTCTTGGCGCGCAAGAATGTCTCGGCGGCTGAGCGTATCGGCTTGGAAATCGTGGAAGTGATTTTCTCGTTGGCGACGCTGCCGGCGCGTGGTGCCCCCATGCGCGGCCGGCCCGGGCTGCGCAAGGTCGTTCACCGGCACTACGTCGTGATCTACCGGCTCCGTGAAACGCAGCATCGGGTGGAGATCATCCGCATCTGGGACGGTCGCCTCGATCCCACGCAGCTGACCTTGCCGTAAAAGCGCGGTCGTGACGCATTCGCGGTCTCCCAAAACGCGTGGAAGAGGCCGCATGGGTGAACCTTTCGGGCCAGGCGCCGGAGAAAAGCGAATCGAGCTGGCACCGCCACGTTTTTTGGTAATGTGTGCAAATGAACACGTCGCCCTCCGGCCCCCACGCCCCGATTCACGGCCGTGGTTCGCACACCAATCCCCCCAACCGTTTCGAGCCCCTCCTGCTCACGCCCGACCCCGACTGCCCGCCCGACGAGCGCCCGCATCCCCGGACGCAGTTCTTCGTCGATGGCACGGAGTCGCTCCTGACCAAGAACGACAGCCCCGACATCCCGTTCACCGTCGGCCTGAATCCCTACCGGGGCTGCGAGCACGGCTGCGCCTACTGTTTCGCGCGTCCTTACCACGAGTATCTCGGCTGGAGCGCCGGTCTCGATTTTGAGACGAAGATCATGGTGAAGACTCGCGCGCCCGAGCTGTTGCGCCGCGAGCTGTCCTCGCCGAAGTGGGAGCCGCAGAGCATCGCGATGAGCGGCGTCACCGACTGCTACCAGCCCGGCGAACGCCTGTTTCGCGTCACCCGGGGCTGCCTCGAGGTCTGCGCCGAGTTTCGTCAGCCGATTTCCATCGTCACCAAGAACGCCCTCGTCACCCGCGACCTCGATCTCCTCGCCGAGCTCGCCCGCCACCAGTGCACCGCCGTCTACGTATCCGTCACCACGCTCGACTCCGATCTCGCGGGAAAACTGGAGCCCCGCGCCTCGCGGCCCGCCGCGCGCCTGCGGGCGATCCGCGAACTCTCCGCCGCAGGCATCCCCGTGGGCGAGATGGTCGCGCCCCTTCTGCCCGGGCTCAACGACCACGAGATGCCCGCCATCCTCGACGCCGCGGCGGCCGGACGACCATGCACCTTCGAAAAAAGCCCGGATTCTCGACCGCATCCGCGAGCTCCGCGGCGGCCAGCTCAACGTCAGCGAGTGGGGCGCGCGCATGCGCGGGGAGGGGATCTTCGCGGAGCAGATCCGGGAACTCTTCCAGGTCACCGCGCGCCGCGCCGGTCTCAACCTGGAACGCACCCCGCTTTCGACAGCCCAATTCCGCCGCGTCGGCGGCCAGCAGTTGACGCTGTTCTGAGCCCGGCATTCTCCTCTGGGTGCGATGTGCACCCGCTATGTCCTCAAAGAGCAACACCTCCGCGACGTCCTCACCCGTCTCGGGA
Organism: Verrucomicrobiota bacterium; assembly: GCA_026398065.1. Lineage (GTDB taxonomy): Bacteria > Verrucomicrobiota > Verrucomicrobiia > Opitutales > Opitutaceae > GAS368. The sequence continues at coordinate 9,266 of JAPLTR010000301.1, forward strand.
TCGCCGCGCCCGTTCGTTTTTCGTCCCGCTACAATATCGCGCCGAACACCGACATCCCCGTCGTGCGGGCCGCGCCCCGCACCACGAAGCTCGAGGGCGTGACCCTGCGCTGGGGGCTCGTGCCCTCCTGGGCGAAGACCGACGACGGCCCGCCGCTCGTCAACGCCCGTGCCGACACCGTCGCGACCAAGCCTTCCTTCCGCGACGCGCTCCGCACCCGCCGCTGCCTCATCCCTGCGACTGGTTTCTATGAATGGGAGACCGTCGGCCGCGCGAAGAAGCCCTGGCTCTTCCGCACCCCCGACGAGCAGCCCTTTTGCTTCGCGGGCCTGTGGGACGCGTGGCAGGCGCCCGATGGCACCGTGCGGGAAACCTGCGCCTTCATCACCGGCGAGCCCAACGACCTCATGCGCCCCATCCACCATCGCATGCCCGTGATGCTCTCCGCCGCCGATTTCGGCCCGTGGCTCGATCCCGCGGTGACCCAGTCCGAACAACTCACCCCGCTCCTCCGCGTGCCGTCCCCGGATGCCGTGACCAAGTTCGCCGTCAGCACCTACGTGAGCAATGTCCGCCACGAGGGCCCGGCGTGCCTCGCCCCCGCCGGCGCCGACGATCCCGGGTCCGGCCCCGGCCCGCAGCTCTCGCTCGGATTCTAGCTTTCGCCAGTTTCCCGCGAACCACCTTGGTTGCGCATTGTCAGCGGAGCCGCCGTGGCGAAGAATCGCCTCCTCCCTTGAACCTGCTCGACCGTCACATCTTCAAAAGCGTCCTCGGTGCCTGCCTCGGGGCGGTCGCGCTCTTTGGGTTTCTGCTGATGCTCGTCAACACGCTGCGCGACATCCTCGCGCCGGTGCTGGCGGGCCAGCTCGAGGCGACCGTGGCCCTGCAGCTCCTGCTGATGCTGCCGCTCACGGTCGCGCAATTTGCCCTGCCGATGGGCATCCTCACCGGCGTCCTGCTGACCCTTGGCCGCCTTTCCGCCGACAGCGAGATCGTCGCCATGCGCGCGGCAGGCATCGGGCTGTTCCGCATCGCTCGGCCGATTTTGATCCTCGGCGCGGTGGGCGGGCTCCTTTGCCTTTTCACGAATTTCTATGCCTTCCCGAAGGCCAAGGTGAAATACGAGCGGGAGCTCACCGCCGCCCTCCGCCGCAATCCCCTCAGCTTCATCATCCCGAAAACCTTCGTCCGCGATTTCAAGGGCTGCGTCATCTACGTCGGTTCCAAGGAGGGCAGCGTCCTGCACGACGTCTGGTTCTGGAAACTCGACGACCGCCAGCGCGTGGTCCAGCTCGTGCGGGCGACCTCCGGCCGCATCGACTTTGACGACACGACCAACGAGCTGATCGCCGTGCTGACCCCCGCGCAGGTGACGACCCCTATGGGCGCCGACCGTGAGGACCCGGCCGAGCCGCCGCTCGTGAACCTGTTTGGCGAGTACTCGCCGCGGCTCCCGCTCGACCGCTACTTCAGCGCCAAGGGCACGCGCGTGAAGCCCGAATGGCTCACCTACGAGGAGCTCCACGTCGAGCGCGCCCGCCTCGCCGCCCTGCCGCCCGAGACCGTGCCGGAGAAGAAACGCGAGGCCGCGGTCACCCGCATGAAGCTCGAGCTCGTGATCCAGGACAAATACAACCTTGCCTTGGCCGCCTTTGCCTTTGCCGTCGTGGCCGTGCCGCTCGGCATCCAGGTCTCCCGCCGCGAAACGAGCGCCAACCTCGGCGTCGCGCTGGTGCTCGTCATCGGCTACTACCTGCTGACCGTCGCGGTGAAGCTCCTTGACCGCCATCCCGAGTACCACCCGGACTACCTGCTCTGGCTGCCCAACGTGATCTTCCTCTCGCTCGGGGTCTGGCTCTTCCGCCGGCTCGAAAAATAACGCGCGATCACGCCGCCTGCGCCGCGACCACGCCCGAGCGTCCGTCGATTTCCGTCATGATCTGGTCGCGGACCGGGATCGCCGCACGGTTGGTCAGCAACTGCCGGGCGTAGTCCTCCATCCGCACGAACTCCACTCCGGCCTGCGCGCATGCCGCCAGCAGCTCCTGGAACAGGCCGCGCCGCCCCATGCCCTCGATCTCGGCATGCAGCGTGAACACGTGCACCCGGTCCGTGGCGGCCCGCATCAGGTTCAAATAGTGCGCCACGATCTGTTCGTCGGGATACTCCGGCCGCCCCATCAGTTCGTCGAAGGTCGGCAGCGTGCTCGGGATTTCCACGGTCTTGAACACCCGCCCGCCGATCCGCGGAAAAAACGGCCCGCCGCCCCGCGTGTCGCTCGCGTAGAGCAGGCCGGCTTCGTCGTACACCTCGCGGCTCTTGGCATTGCTCTGCCAGCCGGGGGCGCCGGCCGTCCGCGCCTCCGTCCCGAAGATCCGCTTAAACTCCTCGCGGGCCGCGACGAACTCGCCGCGGATTTCCGCGAGCGGCATGCGGTCCAGATAATCCTGCCAGCGGTAGTGATTGTGGCAGTGGATGCCGACCTCATGGCCCGCGTCGCGCACGGAGCGTATCACCGCCGTGTTGCGCCGGCCGATGTGCGGGGCGGGCAGGAGGGTGCCGTTGAGCAGCGTGCGCACGCCGTAGATCTGCACGACGCTCGTGCGGCTGACCTTCTGGAAGAACCCCGGGCGAAACACCCGCGTGATCGCGCGCCCCGTCTGGTCCGGCCCGAGCGAAAACAGAAAGCACGCCGGTGCCTTCACCGCGGCGCAGTCCGCGATCAGGTTCGGCACGCCTTCACGCGTGCCGCGGTCGGTGTCGACGTCGACTTTGAGGACGAGACGGATGGGCATGGCTGGCACTTCTGTGGGAGGAGCGGTTTTACGCCGCGACCTCCCCTCACTCCAACTGATAGTCCTTGTGCGCGAGATGGTAATCGAGCGTGAGCTTGATCGCCTTCTTCAGGTTCACCTTCGGCGTCCAGCCGAGCTGCTTCTTCGCCGCGGCGATCGAGGGCACGCGCTTCTGGATGTCCTGATAATATTTCCCGAAATACTTCCCCGAGGGCACGATCACCGTCTTCGCCGCCTTCACGTGCTCGGCGTACTCTGGATAATCCTTGAAGGCCGCGATGATGAGCTTCGCCAGTTCGGCCACGCTCACGTCGTTCTTAGGGTTGCCCAGATTGAAAATCTGCCGGGAGGCGCAGCCGTCCTTGTTCTCGATGATGCGGAGGAGCGCATCGACGCCGTCGTCGATGAAGGTGAAGGACCGGCTCTGCTTGCCGCCATCGACGAGCTGGAGCGGCTTCTTGAAGATGACGTTGGAGATGAACTGCGTGAACAGCCGCGAACTGCCCTCCTTCGGCTCCATCACGTCGTCGAGCTTGGGCCCGATCCAGTTGAAGGGGCGGAAGAGCGTGTAGTCCACGTTGTCGCGCACGCCGTAGGCGTAGATCACGCGGTCGAGGAGCTGCTTCGAGCAGGCATAGATCCAGCGCTGCCGCTCGATCGGACCGTACACGAGGCTCGTGGAGGCTTCGTCGAGCTTGGCGTCCGTGCTCATGCCGTAGACCTCGGAGGTGGAGGGGAAGATGATGCGCTTTGTGTATTTGGCGCACTGGCGGACGACCGCGAGGTTGGCCTCGAAATCGAGTTCGAAGACCCGCAGCGGGTCCTTCACGTACTGGATCGGGTTGGCGATGGCGACGAGCGGGATGACGGCGTCGCACTTCTTCACGTGGTACTCGATGTACTCCTTGTTGATCGTGATGTCGCCCTCGACGAACTTGAAGCGCGGGTCGCCCAGGCTGTCCTCCAGCTTGTGGGAGCCGATGTCCATGCCATAGACCTCCCAGTCCTTCTGTTTGAGGATGGCCCGCGTGAGCGAGCTGCCGATGAAGCCGTTGGCGCCGAGAATGAGTACCTTGAGGGGCATCCCGGCAGCTTGCGCCTCCGGCCGAAGACGGAAAGCACGAAAAACACTGCCCGTCATTAGTCCGGTTTTTTTGGGGGGCAGGGAGTTGCAAAAAGGGCCGCCCGGATCTCATCCGCACCTTTTTCACCGCCTCCGGTCCATGTCGTACACCTTTTGATGAATCTGCCATCCGCCATCCTCCGCCTCGTTTTGGTTGTTGCCGCGCTTTCGTCCGCGGCCCGGTTGCGCGGCCAGGAGTTCTCCGCCCAAATGGGGACCACGGGCTCGGGCCTGACCCTTTCGTCGCATTACTCGTGGCAGCTCGATTACCGGCAGGCCTTCGCCCGGCATCTCGCGTGGTCGGTCGCGTGGATCAACGAGGGTCACGAGCTTGAGCACCACCGCGACGGTGTCGCCGGCCAGATGTGGGTGGTGCTCCCCTTTCACTCCGACACCTTCTCGCTGGCGCTGGGCGCCGGCGGCTATCACTACTTCGACACCGAGTTGCTGTCCGATGGCTCCACCGTGAACACCCACGGCTGGACCCCGATCTACAGCCTCGCGGCGACCTACTACACGCGCACGCCGTGGTTTCTCCGCCTGACCGCCAATCGCATCAACCGCGCCAACGACCTGCAGACCAACTCGGTGGTCGCCGGCCTCGGCTACGCGTTTGGCGAGCGCCGCGTGCGCTTCCGCCGGATGGCGTCGGAGAACCTCACCACCGACCACGAATTTACCGTCTTTCTCGGCCAGAGCATCGTCAACACCGCCGAATCCGAGGGCGCCCTCGCCGCCGCGGTCGAGTTTCGCTCCGGGCTTTCGCCTCACCTCGAATGGTCCGCTTCATGGATCAACGAGGGCAATCCGCAGATCATCCGCCGCAACGGCTTCGCCACGCAGCTCTGGGTTGTCGATGCGTTCCTGGGCAAGACCATGACGCTCGGCTTTGGCGTCGGCCCCTACCTGCTCTTTGACCGCAAGCGCGCCCCGATCCCCGGCCGGGACAACCCGCGCAATCTCGCCGCGCTCGTCTCGCCGACCGCGACCGTCCGGCTTACCGATCACTGGCAGGCGCGCCTGACGTGGAATCGCGTCGTAAGCACCTACAACCGCGACGCCGACATCTTCCTCCTCGGCCTCGGCTACCGCTGGGGCGATGGGTGGTGAAAATCATCTTTCCCTTTCTTCTTCGTCGGCCTGTCCGGCCCTCCCTTCGGCTTCGTCCGAAACGGGAAAAGTAGAGGGTTAAAGCGGGCGAACGGGAAGAACCCATTTTGTTGTCCGGTTCGGCGGGATGGCGGGTTGTAATAGATGCCACCGATGCAGGATGACGCCCAATTGCTCCGCCGCTACGCCGAGGAACACGCCAACGAGGCTTTCACCGAACTTGTGCGGCGGCACGTGAATCTCGTTTACCACGCGGCGCTGCGGCAGGTGGGCGGCGATGCGGCGCTCGCGGAGGAGGTGGCGCAGACGGTGTTCACGGAACTGGCGCGGCGGGCGGGGTCGCTCGACGGAAGGCCGGTGTTGGCGGGGTGGCTTTATACGAGCACGCGGTTCGCGGCGCAGAAGGCGCGGCGCGCGGAATCGCGGCGTCGTCGGCGCGAACACGCGGCGCACTTTATGGCGGAAATCAACGGCGAGGGCGGCAGGGGGACGGGAGGCGACGAGGGCGCGGCCGAGTGGGAGCGGGTTAGGCCGGTGATCGACGATGCGCTGCATGCGTTGGACGAGCGGGACCGTGAGGCGGTGCTGCTGCGCTTTTTCGAGGGACGGCCGTTTGCGGAGGTGGGGGCGCGGCTGACGCTGTCGGAGGACGCGGCGCGGAAACGCGTGGAGCGCGCGCTGGAGAAAATGCAGGCCGTGCTGGCGCGGCGGGGCGTGACGTCGACGGCGGCGGCTCTGGGCGGGGCGTTGTCGGGGCGGGCCGCGATGGCGGCGCCGGCGGGGGTGGCGGCGAATGTGACCCATGCGGCGTTGGCCGGCGGTGGGCTGGCGCTGGGCGGCGCCGGGTTCGCCGGGTTCCTAGGTTTTATGAACACGACAAAAATCATGGGCGTCCTCGTCGCGGTGGCGGTGGGGCTCGCCGCGTTTCACTATCGCGAGGCCCGGCGTGTCGCGCGGTCCGCGGCGGAGGAACAGGCCGCCTCGCAGATGAAACTGCGCGGGCTGGAGGAGCAGGCGAAGGTCGCCACGAAGCGGGCGGAGACGGCGGAGGCGGACAACGCCAGGCTGCTGGCCGCGGTGGCGGCGGCGAAAGCAAGCGGGATGGTGCAGGTGCTGGAGGAGGCCGGGCCGATCTCCGCGCAGACGATTGCCGACCGTTTGAGACGCGCCGGCACCTTGATGGCGGAGGGCAGAAACGAAGAGGCGTTGCGGGAATATATCTGGCTGATCGACGTGGGAATGGTGCGCGTCCCGGAGTTTCGTGTCGGGCGGTATCAAAGCGTGGCGCCGATGCTCCTGATGCTCGCGGAGCGGGCGAACTTCGGTCCGGCCCGGGAGTTTCTGCGCCAGCGGCGGGGCGAGTTGGAGCAGCAGCTCCGGGCTGGCCGCGAGGACGACCCTGATGCGGCCATGCAGATTGTCGATTTCGGGTCGATCAATCGCGCGATGAAGGAGGAGGAGCGTACGCTGGCCGTCTACGATTCGTTGCCCGCCAACGACAGCCGTCGCCGGTCGTTCGGGGCGTTTGTCGCCGACCAACTGATCGATGCCCGGCGCTATGGTGAAGCGGCGGAATTCCGGACGTATTCCGGCATGCTGGCGCAAATCGAAAGGCAGGAGTCGATGACGCGTCAGGGGGCGGTCAAGGGCTTCACGCCGGCGCGGGACAAGTTTCTCGGGACGATGGGCCGCAACATCGAGGTCCTCGCCGGCACCGGCGCGCTGATCGACGCCCGTTCGCTGGCGGACCGGCTTTTTGCCTTCGACGGTTCGCCCGAGACGCGGGCGATCGTACAAGGGCATCTTGATCGCGCGGGGCAGCCGGGATTGCTGGCCGAAACCGGGAAACCGAGGCCGTAGGCCAGGGGGCGCGGAACCGCCGGACGGGAGGATATTCCTCCTTACAGGCGCTGCCCGACGCACAGCACCGGTACGTCGGCCCCGCGCCACTCCGTTTTGGTGAGTTCTAGGGCGCCGCCGCCGCCCGTTGCGACGACGAGCGGTGCGACGGACAGCACTTCGCCCGGGGCGCCGCGGCCCGCGTGGGCCCGTGCTGCGGGGGAGTCCGTCTCCGCCCACCACACCATGAGCCGCGCCGCGCCGACCTCGGTGTAGGCGCCGGGATACGGATCGGTGACCGCACGGATGAGATTGAAGATCTGCGTGCTCGTCTGGCCCCAGAGGATTCGCCCGTCCTCGGGTTTGCGTCCGCCAAAGTAGTTCGCCTGCGACTCGTCCTGCGGTGTCTCTTTCGTGGTACCGGCGAGCAGCGCGGCGATCTGCCGAGCGAGCACGCGCCGCGCGCAGGGGAGGACCTTGCGGAACGCCTGCTCCGCCGTGTCGCGCGGCCCGATGTCCACGCCGTCCTGGTCGACGACCGCGCCGGCGTCGGCCGATTTCACCATGCGGTGGAGCGTCATGCCGATGCGCGGCTCGCCATGCAGCACCGCCCAGTTGATCGGCGCGCGGCCGCGGTATTTTGGGAGGAGCGAGCCGTGCATGTTCCACGCACCGAGCGGGGGCAGCGCGAGGATCTTCGTGCCGATCATGTGGCGGTAGTACACCGACAGGATGAGGTCGGGCTTCAGCGCCGCGATCCTCTCGCGCCACTCGGGGGTGTTCACCGACTCGGGGGTGAACACCGGGATCGCCTTCTCGCGCGCGGCCACTGCGGGGGTCTTGAACCAGATTTTCTCGTTCGGATTGTCCTCGTGCGTGATGAGCGCGACGACGTTGTCGCCCCGCTCGAGGAGCAGGGACAGGCATTCGTAGCCGACTTCGCTATAGCCGAAAAAAAGGATGCGGGGGCGGGACATGGTGAACGAGCGTGGTGGACGCGGGCGCGTTCGTCACGGCCCTTTGCGCCGGTAGGTGTCGCCGTAGAGCGTCAGGGTGCTGCTGTCCACAAACTCGATCAGCGCCTGGCCGTTGACGAGCAGGGCCGCGTGTCCGGCTGACTGCACCGGCTGGCTGGTCATCTCCGTCGTCTCGATGACCGTCCCGCCCGCACCGAACTTGACCCCGCGCACCCGGCCATCGCGCTCGATGGTCAGCCCGCGGTCGCCGGGACGAGAGCCGGTGCGATACTCGCCGGCGACGTCCTTGATCAGGCGGTCCGCGGGTTCGGGCGCGAGCATCGTGTTCTGGGGGAGAAAAGGGTTTTCGGGCGGCCTGATGGCCAGCCACACCGTGAGCGCGTTGAGGGCCACGATCACCGCCACCAGGAAGCCGATCTTCACGCCCGGAGAGAGGGCGTGTTCGTCCATCTCCTCGTCGTCGCCGGCCGTCGCTCTTGTCGCCGGTCCGGTCCGGGGCCTGGCCGCGGCCGGTGCGCTGTCCTCGGTGCCCGTGATGATGGAAAGGATCTGGTCGGTGGTGAGATCGAAACCGCCGACGCGCGTCGACCAGCTGTTGAACCGGAGTTTCCCCTCGGTGAGCTGGACGGTGAACCGCCCCTGCGGCCCGTTGATGCGAAGTTCCGGCACGGCGCCGGCCTGGTTTTTGGCCGCTAGCTGCGCGAGCGCGCCGACCAGGCTGCGCAGCCGCGCCTCGGGCACGTCGCGCAGCTCCAGGTCCGGAAACGTGGTCCCGGAGGTCTTCGCATCCGACGAGAGGTGGTGCAGGACGATGGTGAACACGGGGGGCGCTTCCTCAGGGTTGGATCACGAAGAGGGGGCAGAGCGAATTGCCAATGCGGAAGCTCCCGCCGAGCAGATTGCCGTCGTCCATGAATCGGTCGATGTCCGTGAGCTGCGGGACGTCGAGCGTCAGCGGCGCGCCCGTCGCGGCGTTGATGGCGATGGCGGCGCGGTACTTGGTGCCAAAATGCGTCTGGTTGCTCTCCCAGTCATATTTTCCCCCCATGGGCGTCACCCGTTTCCAAGCATCGCCTTTCAGGTGTGCGGTCATCCCGGTGGGCACCACCCCGGCGGCGGACTCGGCGGGAAAGTCGCCGCTTTCCTGGGCGTAGGAGTTGAAAGCGGCGGAGAAGACGCGGAAGTCGTTCACCACGCTCGCCGTCTTCGCCCGGGTGCGGATCTTGGTGAGCGAGGGCACCGCGACCATGGCGAGGAAACTGATGATGACCGTGATCACCAACACCTCGATGAGGGTGAAGCCCCTGTATCCACGCGGACCGCACGTCCGGCCGCACCTCCGCGACCGGAGGCGGAAGCCGGTGGGGCATCCGGCGGGCAGGCGGGAGGACAGGGTCATGGGAGGCTCGTTCTGCCCGGCGGCCCCCCTCCGGGCAAGGGCGGAGACTACGTCCGGTATCAGCAAATCCCGCACTGCAAATGGCCGGCGTCTCGACGGACCGGCGGCGGTTGCCGGATCACTTTATTTCCAGGATTTCCCGGACGTGGTACCGCTGCCGCGCGCGCACGACCTGGTAGGTGCGGCCCACGTATTCGCCGATCAGGCCGATGCCGATCATCGCCACGCTCAGCAGGAAAAACAGGATGCCGAAAAGCGTGAAAATCCCTTCCGCTTCCGCGCCGAGGAAGAGCCGGCGGTAGGCGAGCACCAGCACGAGCATGAAGCTGCCTGCCGCGCTCAGCCCCGCGAACATCGTGAAGTACTGCAGCGGCGCGAGGGAGAACCCCGTGATCAGGTCGAAGTTGAGCCGGATGAGGCTGTAGAACGAGTAGTTCGACACGCCGGCATGCCGCTCCTCGTGCTTCACGCCAACCTCGCCGGGATTGGCCGAGAAGCTGTAGGCCAGGGCGGGGATGAAGGTGTTGATCGCCCCGCTGCGGACGATGGCCTCGATGATCGGACGCTTGTACGCGCGGAGCATGCAGCCCTGGTCCGTCATCTCGATGCTCGTCGTCTTTTCGCGCACGAAATTGATCACCCGCGATGCGTAGGTCCGGAAGAACGAGTCCTGCCGGTTGAGGCGGTAGCCACCCACGTAGTCGAAGCCCGCGTCGATTTTTTCGAGGAGCTTCGGGATTTCCTCGGGCGGGTTCTGGAGGTCGGCGTCGAGGGTGACGATCACGTCGCCATGCACGCGCTCGAAGGCCGCCATGATGGCCATGTGCTGGCCGTAGTTGCTGTTGAAATTGATCACGCGCGTCACGTCCGGCCGCGCCGCATGCTGCGCCTTGAGCAGCTCGAACGAGCGGTCCGCGCTGCCGTCGTTGGTGAAGACGATCTCGTAGCGCCGACCGATCTTGTCCAGCACCGGATAGAGGCGCGCGAAGAGGGTGGGGAGGTTCAGCTCCTCGTTGTAAACGGGGATGACGATCGAGAGCGGAACGGTCGGCGTGTCACTCATGGCTGGACGTGAGGGGTAAGGATCGCGGTCAGTGCGTCAACCACCCGGGCCGCGTCCGCCCGCGTCATGGTCGGGAAGAGCGGCAGCGTGAGGATGCTCCGGCAGACCTTCTCCGCGATCGGGAAATCCCCGTCCTTCCATCCCAGTTTGCGATAGATTTTGAAGAGATGGATCGCCGGGTAGTGGACGCCGGTGCCGATGCCCGCCGCGTGCATCTGGGCCATGACCTCGGCGCGCTTGAGCGCGAAGCCTTCGGGGAGCACGACTTGGAACATGTGCCAGTTCGTTTGTACGAAGTCCGCCACCGGCAGCTGCAGGCCCAGCGACCGCGCCGCCGGCCGGTCGAACAGCTCGAAGTACGCCCGCGCCAGCTCCCGGCGCTTCGCGTTGAACTCGTCGAGCCGCGGCAACTGGCCGAGGCCCACGCGGGCGGCGACGTCGGTGAGGTTGAACTTTCCGCCGACGAGCTCGACCTCCATGCCGTCGAAGCCGGTGCGCACCACGCCCTGCAGACGGTACTGCTCGGCGAGCTTCGCCTCGGCCTCGGTGTTCATGATGAGGCAGCCGCCCTCGATGGTGGTGACGTTCTTGTTCGGGTGAAAACTCACCGAGACGAAATCGCCGATGGCGCCGATGCGCTTCCCGTTCCACGTGCTGCCGAGCGACTGGGCGGCGTCCTCGACGACGCGCAGGTTATGCTTTTTCGCAATGGCGTAGAGGCGGTCGCGGTCCACCGGCAGGCCGGCCAGATCGACCGGGATGATGGCGCGCGTGGCGGGCGTGATGGCCGCCTCGATGCGTGAAAGGTCGATGTTCCGCGTGACGGGATCGATGTCCACGAACACCGGCTTGGCGCCGACTTCGAGGATCACATTGCTCGTCGCCACCCATGACAGCGGCGTCGTGATGACCTCATGCCCCGGGCCGACGCCTGCAATGCGCAAGGCGATCTCCATGGTGCACGTGCCGGAGTTGAAGACGCGCACCGGCCTGCCGCCGCAGTACTCGGAGAGCTTCGCCTCCAGCGCCTTCACGTTGGGCCCGGAGGTGATCCAGCCCGAGCGCAGCACCTCGGCGACGCCCGCGATGGTCTCCTCGTCGATGGTCGGACGCGTGAGCGGCAGATACGGCGCGGCGGGTTGGATGGGTGTGGTGGCGGAGGCGGCGGGCGCGGACATGTCAGGGTTGATTGCTGATCAATAAATAGGCCGGGGTCTGCGCGATCAAATGATAACGAAACGCCGGAACCGCAAAGACCGGCATTTCCGGTGCGGGTTCGTCCAAGTTCGTCCCCGTGGCCTTGGCCGAGGCCGCTTTCGCCTCCCACGCCTTGCGGGCGGCGGCATAGCCCTGTTTCACATCGTTGATCTTCTTTTCCTGGACGAGCAGGAAGATGCGGCCCGGCTTGGACCAGTCTTCGAGCAGTAAAACGTGAAGTCCTGGTAGAAATCATAGCAGTGAAACACGCGGTCGTCCGGCTTGGCGTGCTGTTTCACGTAGAGGCCCAGCAGCTTCGTGCTGGGCTTGTTGATGTCCGGGGCGGCGACCTGCAGGCACCCGAGAAACAGCGCCGCTGTGACCACGATCCCGATGAGGGAGACCCGCGCGCCGCGCGTCTTCGCGAGCCACGGCACGAAGATCCCGCCCAGCAGCAGGACCCCCGCCATCGCGATGGCCGGCCACTGGAGGGCCAGCGCCTGCGCTTGGTCGCGGATGATCAGCCCGGGTTTCAGCACCGCGGTCAGCAGCGCGACCGCCAGCAGCCCGTTGACGAACGAGTAAATCCTGAGGCCCGTCCGCAGCCGTTGCGCGCCATCGGCCAGGGCCACGGTTTGCGCCAGCCAGGCGCCGGTGAGCGTCGCGAGCGCCGGAAAAATCGGGAGGATGTAGGGCGGCAGTTTCGACTTGGAATACGAGAAGAACAAAAAAATGAAGGCGGACCAGGTGACGAGGAACCATGCGGTCGCATTCTCCGCGCGTTTCGCCCAGCCGCCGCGCAGCGCGTCCCGCACCGCCGGCCACACAAAGCCGGTCCACGGGATCATGCCGGCGATGGCGATCCAGATAAAGTAATGCCACGGTCCCGGACGCGAGGCGTAGTCTGAGGTGAACCGCTCGAAGTGCTCCTCGACGAAATACCGGTGCACCCAAGTTGGGTTCCTCATCCCCGCGAGCACGTGCCACGGGGCGGCGATCGCCAGAAACAACAGCGCGCCCGTCGGCAGGTGGAGCGGACGGAGGCGCTTCCATTGGTTGAACACCAGCAGCCACAAAAACATCACGGCGCCCGTCACGAGGAACCCGATCAGCCCCTTGGTCAGGGTCGCGAGGGCCATTCTCACGTAGAGGCCGTAGAACAGCCGGCGGCGCACGGGGCCCGCGGGCTCGCCCACGCCGATGATGAAGCAGAACAGCGCCTGGGCCATCAGCACCGAGACCGCCATGTCGAGCAGCGGGATGTGGCCGATGGCGAACCACAGGAGGCCCGTCCCGAGCACGACCGCCGAGGCGAGCCCCGCCTCCCGTCCGTGAAGCCGCCGCGCCGCCCAGTAGGTCAGCGCGATCCCCCACAGGGCGAAGAACACCGGCACCGCGCGCACCGCCCACTCGTTGAGGCCGAACACCGCCTCGCTGGCCGCCGTCACCCAGTAGACCAGCGGCGGCTTCTCGAAATAGTTCACGTCGTTGAGCCGCGGCGTCACCCAGTCGCCGGTCGCGAGCATCTCGCGCGGGATCTCCGCGTAGCGCCCCTCGTCGGGGTTGCTCAGCGGGTAGCTGCCGATCCGGAAGAAATAGAGCGCGCCGAAGGCGAGCAGGAGCAGCAGCAAATCCCGCGACCAAGCGGGGGGGGTGGGCGCGGGAGCGTCGGAGTTTTGCGGGGAAACCATCGCGAATTCGGCCTGCAGCCTCGCGGCCGGGAGGGGGCGTGGCGATTTTTTTCGTGCGCCCGCCGCCGGTTCGCGACCAAATGGCGGTTCACATGGCGTCCGCGAAAAAATTCACCTTTGTCGGCGGGTCCGACGACTTCCTCGTCGGCCGGCTGGGGAAGGAGCGTTTCGACGCGATGGCGACCGAGGTCACCGACGAGTATTCCCGCGAGATCATCAGCGGTTTCGCCGGCAACGTGGGCGAGGTCGAGGCCGCCGTTAACCGCTTCCGTGAGAGCGTCCAGACGGTCTCGATGTTCGGCGGCCGACGCGTCGTG
>JAPLTR010000023.1 GCA_026398065.1 Verrucomicrobiota bacterium
CCCCGCCCTTTAGCGCCAATCCTCAACCGCCTACCAAACCCGGCCGCTGCCCTGATCTCCATCAGGGCAGCGGCCATTTTTTTACGCCGATCAACCCCCACCCTCGCCGCATCCAGCACCCCGCCCACAACGTTACCCCGCAGCACGCAATTCCCTGCCCAACAACCTCCGCTTCGCATGACAAACATTCATTCCAATCACCAAAACAATTCACTCCATTAATCGGTCTCGCTCTGAGGCGTGGCACCGCAGGTGCTCAAAGTAGGGCGTGTCCGCCGAGTCTCCCATCACCACGTCCCCGCCGCAGCCCTTCACGCCCGAGCAGAAGGAATACTTGCAGGGCTTCATGGCCGGAGTCGCCGCCAGCGGCGTGTTCGTCGGCCACACCGCCGCAGGTCAGTTGACCGCTTCCGCCAGCGCCGCCGCCACCACCAACCTTTCCGCCCCGCCCGCCGAGGACACCGTCCACGGCACTCCGCTCGCCGATCTCTGCAAGGAGGAGCGCTGGAAGTACGAGGAGAATCCCCTCGACGCGTGGGAGCGCCTGCTCGCCCACGCCGACGCCGACAAGTTTCCCGACGCCGAGAACACCTATCGCTTCAAGTTCCACGGCCTCTTCTACGTCGCACCCGCGCAGGATAGCTTCATGCTGCGCATCCGCGTCCCCGCGTGCGAGATCACCGCCGCGCAATGCCACGGCCTCGCCGATCTCGCGAAGGACCTCGGCAACGGCTTCCTCGACATCACCACGCGCGGCAATTTTCAGCTCCGCGAGTTCAAGCCCCGCTCCCTCGTCCAGGTCCTCACGCGTATCCAGGAACTGGGCCTCGCCTCGCGCGGCGCCGGCTGCGACAACGTCCGCAACGTCACCGCCTCGCCCAACAGCGGCTTCGACCCCGACGAATTGCTCGACGTCCGCCCCTTCGCCAAGGGCATCCACCACTACATCCTGAACCACCGCGACCTCTACGGCCTCCCGCGGAAATTCAACATCGCCTTCGACAACGGCGGCAGCCTCTCCGCCGCCGTCGACACCAACGACATCGGCTTCTTCGCCTATCAGGTCACCGAAAAGTCCCTCGCCGCTCACCGTTCCGACCTCTCAACTCTCAACCCTCAACCCTCAACTCCGACACCCGGAATTTATTTCCGGGTGTCGCTCGGCGGCATCTCCGGCCACGGCGATTTTGCGAAAGACACCGGCCTCCTCATCAAGCCCTCCGAGGCCGTCGCTGTCTCCGCCGCCATGCTCCGCGTGTTTGCCGAAAACGGCGACCGCACCAACCGCAAAAAGGCCCGTCTGAAATACCTCCTCGAAAAGTGGGGCGTCGAAAAATTCCTCGCCGAGACCCAGCGGAAACTCGCCTTCCCTCTCGTCCGCCTGCCCCTCGCCGCCTGCGAACCGCGCCGCCCCGTGATCAAGCACGGCTGGCTCGGCGCCGCGCGCCAGTCCCAGCGCAGCCTCAACTCCCTCGGCATCGGCGTCCCCGTCGGTCGCGTCTCCGCGAAACAGCTCCACGCGCTCGCCGACCTCGCGACCCATTTCGGCAAGGGCGAACTCCGTCTCACCGTATGGCAGAGCGTCATCCTCCCGCACGTCGCCGACGCCTTCGTCGAAACCGTGAAGCGCTCTGTGGTGCGCATGGGCTTCTACCATGAGGCCTCGCTCGCCACCGGCGGCATCATCGCCTGCACCGGCAGCAAGGGCTGCAAATACGCCGGCGGCGACACCAAGGGCCACGCCGTCGCGCTGATGAAGCATCTCCCCCGGCGCGTCACCCTCGACTCGCCCCTCAACATCCACTTCACCGGCTGCCCCAACAGTTGCGCCCAGCACTACTGCGGCGACCTCGGCTTCGTCGGCACCAAGCTCCCCGACGGCGGCGAGGGCTACCACCTCGTCATCGGCGGCGGCATGGACCACGAGCAGGGCATCGCCCGCGAACTCTTCCGCGGCCTCCGCGCCACCGAGGTCAACTCCCTCGTCGAAAAAATCCTTTTCGTCTATTCCGCGCAGAAGAATCGCGGCGAAAGCTTCGTCGCCTGGGCTCGCCGCCACTCGCTGAAGGAGCTCCAGGAAAAACTCAGTACCTAACCGCTTTCCCACCGTGTCCACCGTCCCGCTCATTCCCGACACCGCGCCGTTCTCCGCCGAACAGCGCGCCTGGCTCAACGGCTTCCTTGCCGGCGTCTTCTCCCGCGCCCCCGCCGCGAACTCCGATCTCCGGTCTCCGATCTCCGCGTCAGCGGCGCTGACGCCGCTGACGATCCTCTTCGGCTCCCAGACCGGCACCGCCGAGGGCCTCGCGAAGAAAGCCGCCAAGGAGGCCGGCAAACGCAGTTTCGCCGCCACCGTCCTCGACATGGCACAGACCGACCTCGCCAAGCTCGCCGCCGAAAAAAACGTCCTCGTCATCGTCAGCACCTACGGCGATGGCGAGCCGCCCGACTCCGCCAAGTCCCTCCACACCGCCCTCGCCTCCGCCTCGGGCACCGCGCTCTCGAGTCTCCGCTTCAGCGTCTGCGCCCTTGGCGACACCAACTACACGCAGTTCTGCAAATGCGGCACCGACTTCGACCATTTTCTCGGCAAGCTCGGCGCCACCCGCGTCACCCCGCGCACCGACTGCGACCTCGACTACGAGGAGAAATTTAACAGTTGGCTCAACACCACCCTGACCGCCCTCGGCACCGGCTCCGCCCCCGCCGAATCGAAAATCGAAAATCAAAAATCGAAAATCCCCGACTCCGACCCCGAGCCCACCTACTCAAAAAAGAACCCCTACCCCGCCCTCCTCCTCACCTCGCGCAACCTCAACGCCCCGGGCTCGGGCAAGCAGGTTCACCACATCGAATTCGACCTCGCCAACTCCGGCCTCGCCTACGAAGCCGGCGACGCCCTCGGCGTCATCCCGCACAACTGCCCCGAGCACGTCGCCGAAGTCCTCGCCGCCCTCGGCTGCGACGGCGAGGAGGCCGTCCCCGCTCCCGACGGCAGCACCGTCCCCCTCCGCCGCGCCCTCACCGAATTCTACGACCTCGGCAAACCGACCGCCGAACTCCTCGCCCGTTGCGCCATCCCCACCACCGTTTCCGCCAACTCCGCTTCGACCACCACGCCCGCCTCCCCCCATCACGTCGTCGACGTCCTCCTCCAATCGAAATCCGAAAATCCCCATTCGAAAATCCCCACTCCCACGGAGTTGGTCTGGCTCCTCAAGCGCCTCCAGCCCCGCCTCTACTCGATCTCCTCATCTCCCCACGCGCACACCGGACAGGTCCATCTCACCGTCGGCGCCGTCCGCTACGAGAAGGACGGCCGTCCGCGCAAGGGCGTCTGCTCCACTTTCCTCGCCGACCGCGCCCAGCCCGGCAACACCCGCATCGGCGTCTTCGTCCATTCGAACAAGGCCTTCCGCCCGCCCGCCAGCGGCGACACTCCGATGATCATGGTCGGCCCCGGCACCGGCATCGCCCCCTTCCGCGCCTTCCTCGCCCACCGCCGCGCCACCGGCGCGAAGGGCAAAAACTGGCTCTTCTTCGGCGATCAGCGCGCCTCCACTGACTTCCTCTACCGCGAGGAACTCGCCGCCCTCATGCACGACGGCGTCCTCACGAAACTCGACACCGCCTTCTCCCGCGACCAGGCCGAAAAAATCTACGTCCAGCAGCGCATGCTCGAGGCCGCCGCCGAACTCTACGCCTGGCTCGAACAGGGCGCGCATTTCTACGTCTGCGGCGACGCCAGCCGCATGGCCAAGGACGTTGACCTCGCCCTGCATCAGGTGATCGAGCGCGCCGGCGGCAAGACCCCCGAACAGGCCGCCGCCTACGTCCAGCAGCTCAAAGCCGCGAAGCGCTACGCGCGCGACGTCTATTGACCGTGGTCGCCCCACGGAAAAAGCAACCCACGCTCGCGCTGATCGACGAACTGCTCGCCGAGCAGTCGCGCCTGCAGACCCCCGTCGCGAAGTTCGCGATCGCGCACGCCTCCGGCGGCAACCCCGCGCCGCTCATCTCTCAGCTCATCCCACTCACGAAACCGCGCGCCGGCGAACAATACGCCTTCGAGGTCGAGCTCGACTCCTGCACCGGCTGCAAGGCCTGCGTCTCCGCCTGCCACTCCCTCAACGGCCTCGACGACGAGGAGACCTGGCGCGACGTCGGCCTCCTCGTCGGCGGCAACCAGGCCCACCCTTTCTCGCAGACCGTCACCACCGCCTGCCACCACTGCGCCGACCCCGCGTGCCTCAACGGCTGCCCCGTCCTCGCCTACGAAAAGGACCCGCTCACCGGGATCGTCCGCCACCTCGATGACCAGTGCATCGGCTGCCAGTACTGCGTGCTGAAGTGCCCGTATGATGTTCCCAAATACAGCGCGCGCCTCGGCGTCGTCCGCAAGTGCGACATGTGCCACAGCCGCCTCGCCGAGGGCGAAGCCCCCGCGTGCGTCCAGGCCTGTCCCACCTCGGCCATCCGCATCGTCACCGTCCTCACCACGACGGAGAAAAACTCCCCGCGCGCCGACACCACGTCCTTCCTCCCGACCGCCCCCGACCCCGCCTACACGCAGCCGACCACGCGCTACGTCACCGACCGCAAGCTCCCGCGCAACCTCGCCCCCGCCGACGCCACCGTGCTGCGCCCGCAGGCCCCGCACTGGCCGCTCGTCCTGATGCTCACGCTGCTCCCCGCGGCCGTCGGCCTGCAGTTCGCGTCTGTCTTTTGTAGGTCGGGCTTTACGCCCGACACCCTTGGAAACC
>JAPLTR010000255.1 GCA_026398065.1 Verrucomicrobiota bacterium
ATCGAGGGTCATCATCCGGCCCACGCTGTGCTCCGGGTAGGCCAGCAGCGCCTGCGCCACCTGCCGCTCGTCGGGCGTGAGCATCGCCAGCATCTGCATGGCCAGATCGAGCGGCAGCTCGTTGAGGAACGCCGTGCGGTCGTCGGGCGGCAGGGCGTTCAACAGCGCCGCCGCCTGCTCCTGCGTCAGGACCTTGAGCAGCTTCTTCTGCATCTCCAACGGCACATAGGTGAACGTCGTCGCCGCCAGGTCGCGCGAACCCGCCCGGAACAAAGCCGCGAGCTCCTCGACCGACAGGTCGGCGATCAGCGGCGCGAGGTCGGCGGGCAGCCAGGGCTCGAGGTACTTCTTCAACGCAGGGAAATCCCTGCGCGCGATGAGCGCCGCGATCTCGGTTTTGACGTTGGCCTGGGCCGGCATGGCGCGGAGACAGGCAGAGGCACGTCCGGGTTTCAACCTTCCCCGGGAAAATCTGCTCGCCCGCGCCTAAACCAAGCTGACGGTTCCGGCTTGACCCAAGGAAACTTAAAATACTTCAGTAGTTTCCTTGGTTTAATTATGTCAACCACCTCTCCTTCCGTCGTTGCCGAGTCCGCTTCCGCAGACGCCGTGCCCGGGCGCATTCTGCGCGAGGCGCGGGCCCATTTCTTCGCCCGCGGCTACAGCCGCTTCACGATGGATGACCTCGCCGCCGAGCTCGGCATGAGCAAAAAAACCCTGTACGTCCATTTCGGCGGCAAGGACGAGATCATCACGGCCCTGATCGATGACCTCGGCCGGGAGATCCGCGCCGATGCCGATGCCCTGCTGCATAGTCGCCAGCTCAACTTCGCGGAGAAGCTCCGCGGCTTTGTCGAGAGTATCGCCGAACGGCTGACCTCAGTCAGCCCGCATACGCTCCGGGACCTGCAGCGTTACGCCCCGGCGCTCTTCCAACGGGTCGCCGAGATGAGGGAGCAAAACATCCCGTATGTATTCGGCCGCTTCGTCGAAGCGGGCCAGATCGCCGGCCTCGTCCGCGACGACCTGCCCCCCGGTTTCGCCATCGAGTTCTACCTCCAGGCCATGCAAGGCCTCCTCCAGCCCGCCGCGCTCGAACGTCTCAAGCTCGCCCCGCGCGAAGTCATCCGCCACGCCGTCGACCTGTTCTTCGGCGGCCTCCTCACTCCCGCCGGTCGCAAACAGTATGAAAAACTCTTTCCGTGCTAACGCCGCCCGCGGTCTCACCGCCATCGCCGCGCTGCTCGCCCTCACTGCCTGCACACGCCCGGCTGCCACCGGCTGGCAGGGTTATCTGGAGGGCGACTTCGTGTACGTCGCCTCCCCGCTCGCCGGGCGCCTCGATTCGCTCACCGTCGCCAAAGGCACCCACGTCACCGCGGGCGCGCCCTTGTTCGCCTTGGAACGCACCGCCGAGCTCGCCGCCCAGCGCCAGGCGGCGGACCAACTCGCCGCGGCCCAGGCCCGGGTCGCCGACCTGAAGAAGGGTTCGCGTCCCACCGAGCTCGCGACGCTTGACGCCCGCCTCGCCCAGGCGCGCTCCGCCGCCGAGCTCTCCAAGCTCGAACTCGCCCGGCAGGAAGACCTTTTCAAGACCAACGTCATCTCCGCGGCCGACATCGACCGCGCCCGGCTCACCCACGAGCGCAACACCCGCGCCCTTGACGAGCTCGCTGCCCAGCTCGCCACCGCCGGCCTCGGCGCCCGCACCGATGCCATCGCCGCCGCCGAGGCCGACGCGGGCGCCGCCGCCGCGGCGAAGGAGCGCGCCGACTGGAATGTCAGCCAGAAGGCCCAGGCCGCGCCCGCGCCCGCGTTCGTCTACGACACCCTCTACCGTCAAGGCGAGTTCGTCGCCGCCGGCCTGCCCGTGGTGGCCCTGCTGCCACCGGAGAACCTGAAAGTCCGCTTCTACCTCTCCGAGGCCGAGTTCGCCGCCGTCAAGGCCGGCGATGCCGTGCGGGTGTCGATCACGGGCCGCCCGCCAGTGGAGGCGCGCGTGAGCTACCTGTCACCAAAACCCGAATACACACCGCCCGTGCTCTACAACCGCGAAAACCGCGCCAAGCTCGTCTTTCTCGTTGAGGCCGTCTTCGCCGACCCCGCCGTCGCGCGCAACCTCCATCCCGGCCAGCCCGTCGACGTCACCGCCCTTCGCGCGCCCTGAGCCGCCGGATCGCGCCCGCCATGCCCGCCGCCCCTTCCGAGTTTGCCATCGACGTCGCCGGCGTCACCAAACGCTTTGGCGACAAAACCGTCGTCAACGCGATCGATCTGCGCGTGCGCCGCGGCGAGATCTACGGGTTCCTCGGCCCCAATGGCAGCGGCAAGACGACGTTCATCCGCATGCTCTGCGGCCTCCTCACGCCCGACGCCGGCACCGGCACCTGCCTCGGCTACGACGTGCGGGCGCAGCAGGCCGAGATCAAACGCCACGTCGGGTACATGACGCAGAAGTTCAGTTACTACGAGGATCTCAGCATCCGGGAGAATCTCGATTTCATCGCCCGCCTCTACGACGTGCCCGACCGTCGCGCCGCCGTGCAGCACAGCCTCGACCGGCTGGGTCTCGCCAACCGCAGCCATCAGCTTGCGGGCGAACTCTCCGGCGGCTGGAAACAGCGCGTCGCCCTCGCCGCCTGCCTCATCCACTCGCCGCAACTCCTCCTGCTCGACGAGCCCACCGCCGGCGTGGATCCCAAGGCTCGCCGCGAGTTCTGGGATGAGATCCACCAGCTCGCGGACGACGGCCTCACCGTCCTCATCACGACCCACTACATGGACGAGGCCGAGCGCTGCCACCGTCTCGCCTACCTCGCCTACGGCAACCTCCTCACGCACGGCACGCTGCCCGAGGTGCTCGCCAGCACGCAGCTCACGACCTGGGCCGTCACCGGTCCCGGTCTGCTCGCCCTCGCCGAGAGGCTCCGCGGCCGTCCCGGAGTCGAGCAGGTGGTGGCCTTTGGCACAACGCTGCACGTGAGCGGCCGCGACGCCGCGAAACTCTCCGCCGCCCTCGCCACCGTGCGCGACCCGGCGCACCAATGGGTGCCGATTTCAGCCGGCCTCGAGGACGTGTTCATCAGCCTGATGGACGAGGCGAAGGACAACTTCTCGTGAGACGCTTCACCTTCCATCGCCTCTGGGCCATCGTGCTCAAGGAGTTCATCCAGATGAAGCGCGACCGCGTGACCTTCGGCATGATGGTCGGCATCCCTCTGATGCAGCTCATGCTGTTCGGGTTCGCGATCAACTCCGACCCCAAGCATCTCCCGGCCGCGATCCGCGCGGCCGACCAGGGGCCCTTCTCGCGCACGCTCGTGGCCGCGTTGCGCACCAGCGGGTACTTCACCCTCGTTCGCGAAGCCGCCACCGAGGAGGAGGCGCGCCGCCTCCTTCAGCTCGGCGACGTGCAGTTCGTCATCAACATCCCCGAGGATTTTTCCCGCCGCATTCTCCGCGGTGAGCGCCCCACCCTGCTCATCGAGGCCGACGCCACCGACCCGGCGGCGACCGGCCCCGCGCTCTCCGCGGTGCGCGCCCTCGCCGACCATGTGCTCGACCGCGATCTCACCGGTCCGCTCGCCCGCCTCCGCGCAAAATCAGGCCCGATCGATTTTCAGGTCCACGCGCACTACAATCCGGAGAACATCACCCAATACAATGTCGTCCCCGGTCTGATGGGCGTGGTGCTCACGATGACGATGGTCGTCATCACGGCGCTCGCCATCACCCGCGAGCGCGAGCGCGGCACGATGGAAAACCTGCTCTCGACCCCCGTGCGTCCGTTCGAGGTGATGCTCGGGAAGATCCTCCCGTATATCGCCGTCGGCTACATCCAGGTGACGCTGATCCTGATCGCGGCGCGCTTCATCTTCGGGGTCCCGATGGTGGGCAACCTCGCGCTCATCTACGCCGTGTCGCTGCTCTTCATCGCGGCCAACCTCGCGATGGGGATCACGTTTTCCACCCTCGCGAAAAACCAGCTCCAGGCCGTGCAGATGGCGTTCTTCTTCTTCCTGCCGTCGATCCTGCTCTCGGGCTTTATGTTTCCGTTTCGCGGCATGCCGGAGTGGGCCCAGTGGATCGGCTCGTGCCTGCCCAACACGCATTTCCTCCGCATCGTGCGCGGCATTCTCCTGAAAGGAAACGGCCTCGCCGAGATCACGCCGGAGCTGTGGCCGCTCCTGGCGTTCCTCGTGGTCGCGATGACAGTCGGCGTGAAGCGCTACCGGCAGACGCTGGATTGAGCGCGCGGACCGCGCAGCCGGCTATTTTTGCCCCGCCACCAGTTGCTTCGCAACCGGCCCGTCGAGGTGCATGACGGAGGTCGGGAAGGCGAACGACAGGCCGCGTGCCGCGACCGCTCGCATGATCGCGAGGTTCAGCCGCTGCTTCAGGGCAAAGGCCTTCTTGGCATCCTGATCGCGGCTCACATAGACGACCCAGATGTCCAGCGAAGAGGCGCTCAGATCGCGAAAGTACACGAGCACCGAGGTCGGATCGACTTCCGCGTCGGCGAGGATGACTGTCCGGATGTCTTCGACGACCGCGTTGAGCTGCTCCGGCGTGGTATCGTAGGTCAGCCCGAGCACCTGCTCGACCCGGCGCTGCGTGAAGCGCGAAAGATTCACGACCGCCTCGGACGACACCATCTTGTTGGGCATCACGACGAGGGATTTGTCGACGAGCCGGATTTTCGTGGAGCGCAGCCCGATGTCCTCGACCGTCCCGGTGTAAGCGCCGATCTTCACCGTCTCGCCAATCTTAAAGGGCTGGTCGATGGCGACGACGATGGAACCGAAGAGATTCGCGATCGTGTCCTGCGCCGCGAGCGCGAACGCCAGTCCGCCGATGCCGAGGCCCTGGAGGATCGTGGACACGTTGTAACCGAGGCTCTGGATCGTCATCAGGCCGCCGATGACCACGAACACCGCGATCAGCGATTTCTTGATCCAAGGCATGAAGGCCGCGATGCCCATCTGCTTTTCCCGCGCGATCTCCGCCGCATGGTCGATGATCGCGTCAAACGCCCGCAGCAAACCCCAGAAAATTACCAGCGAAAACGCCACGGTCGAGCCGGCGGAGATCGCCCGGTCCGCCGTCTCCGACAGCTTCAGCACCTTTAACGCGGCAAAGATACCCGTCACCATCACGAAGGTCGCGACCGGTGATTCCATCGCGGGGAACAGCTTGTCATCGAGAGTCGTCTCCGTCTTGGCCGCGAGTTTCTTGAGCTGGTTGAAGATGAACGTGGTGACGAACCGCCGCAGCAGGATCGCGCACACGAGGAACATCGCGCTGATGACGTAGTGCGTCACGGTGTTGCCGCTGCTGGTGACGTTGAAGAGCTCGAGAACGGAATCCACCATGTGCTCCAGCAGATCGGGGGTGCGCGCGCCGTCGACAACGGCTGGCATCGCGCCTTTGGCCGCCGCCACCTCCGTCGCCGTCTTGGCGGCCTCGTCCTCCGCCGTCGGCGCGGCGGCTTGCGCCAAAGCTGCGGCAGACGTCAGAAGGAGTGCCAGCACACTGAAAAAGAGCGGAAGAAAACGCTTCATAGATGGCTGCCGACTCAACCGCGGAAGCCCCGCTTGTCAAAGCGGTTTGGCTCACCCCCCGTCGGGGCCGGTGCCGCGGATGGAATTGCCCGCGAATTTTCCATTCCGCAGTCCCCGCTTGCCCGGCGCGCCCCCGTCCGGCCAAGCTTCGCGACCATGTTTCCGCTTCTCGCCACCATCGATGCCATGCCACTCTGGGCGTGGGGTGCGTTTTTCCTGTTCATCTCCGCGATGCTCGCGCTCGACCTCGGCGTCTTTCAGCGCGACTCCCATGCCGTCTCCGTGAAAGAGGCGCTCGGGTGGTGCGCCGTGTGGGGCGCGCTGGCCCTCGCCTTCGGCGGACTGGTCTGGTGGCAGCGCGGGCCGGAGCTCGGGCAGCAGTTCCTCGCCGGCTATCTCATCGAGCTCTGCCTCAGCGTGGACAACGTCTTCGTGTTCATTCTCGTGTTTGCCTACTTCAAGGTCGAACCGCGTTACCAGCATCGCGTGCTCTTCTGGGGCATCATCGGCGCGGTCCTGATGCGGGCGCTTTTCATCCTCGTTGGCGTGAGCGTCATCGCCCGCTTCCATTGGATCCTTTATCTGTTCGGCGCCTTTCTGGTCTACACCGGCATCAAGATGGCCATCCCGAGCAAGGGCGACGCCGAGGTCGACCCGGCCAACAACTCCGCGGTCCGGCTCTTCCGCCGCTTCTTTCCCGTCGCCCCGGCTGACGATCGGGGCCATTTCTTCACCGTCTTCGAAGGCCGCCGCATGGCGACCCCGATCTTCCTTTGCGTTGAGCGGGGTGATGAAACTCTTCCGTTTCCTCAAGATCGGCCTCGCCGTGATCCTCACGTTCATCGGGGTCAAGATGCTCATCGAACACTGGGTGGAAATCTCGACGGCGACCTCGCTCGGGGTGATCGGCGGCGTGCTGGCGACCTCGGTGCTGATGTCCGTCCTGATCAAGGAGTCGCCGGCGAAAGCGGACTGAAGCCGCCTGAGCCCGGTCCGCCCCGGCGCCTAGTCCAGAAACCGCGCCTGCCATTCCGGCCGCGCGAGCGGACGCGGCCGCCACTCGCCAAAGAGCCGGTAGCGGCTCCGCGCCACCGCCCGGTAGCCCGCGTCCCGCCACGGCCGCGGAAACACCGCCAGCGCCGCCGCCAGTATCCGGGCCAAACCTCCAGCCGCCCGCAACGCCGCGATCACTCCGTCCGTGCGCAACCGAAAGTCCGCCCGGTCGCGCCTCGCCCAGTCCGGCACCCACACCAGCGAATCGAAATCTTTGTCCGGCAGCCCGTGCGCTCGCAGGTAAGTTTGCGCCAGCTCCCCCTGCAATGGCGCAAACCTCAGCCGCCCCGGGCGGTCCCAGCGCAACAGCAGACGCACGGTGCGATTGCACAGTCCGCAGTCGCCGTCGAACAGCAGTACGGGACCGGCGGGGGGAACCTGAGGTGACGGCGGCATGGGCGGGCCTCACCATGTTGCGGACCCTCTGCAAAGGAAAGCCTTCAGCCACCCGGCCGGCACCCGCAGGCCCCGGCCCATACCGAGTACTTCTCCTTCGAAAAACGCCTCGACGCGCCCCGCGGGGAACCACATGGTTACTTTCACCCCATTCGTAGCATGAGAGTTGCTATCTTCCCCGGATAGCCAGCCGCTGCCCAGAGGATCGGTGTAACGTTCCCGCGTCATTCCGCCTTTTTGTTTCATCTCTCCTCCGGCCTGCATCCGACTGTGCCTCCACACCTGCCGCCGCCCGTTTCCCTCACCATGACCACCACACTTCATCCACGCCACCGCTGGGCCGATCTTCTGACCGCTGCCGTCGCCAGCGTCCTGCTGGTCGCGCCCTCGTTTGCCCAAACGGCCACCACTCCGTCCAAGACCGCCGCCGAGGAGGAAGCCGTCAAACTCTCCATCTTCACGGTCACGGATGAAAAGGAACTCGGCTACGAGTCGATGCACACCACCTCCGGCATGCGCACCGTGCAGGAACTCAAGAATGTGGCTAATTCGATCTCCGTGATGAACCAGCAACTGATCGAGGACCTCGGGGTGACCGATATCCAGGAGATGTCGAAGTGGTTCGTGACCGGAGAGCAGAGCCCCGATCCGGCTCAGCCCAACCAACTCATCTTCCGCGGCGTCCGCAACAGCTACGCCATCCGCAACGGCTGGATCTGGTATTCGCCGATGGATTCCTACGCCACCGAGCGCGTGGAGCTCCTGCGCGGCCCCAACGCCTTCCTGTACGGCGAAGCCGACCTCGGCGGCGCCAACAACCAGATCACCAAACGCGGCCTCTTCACGCGCAATGTCACCCGCACGAAGCTCATGCTCGGTCGCGGCGCGGTCGCCGCCGACGGGGTCAACAGCGGTGATCTCCGCCGCGTCGAGCTCGACCTCAACCGGGTGCTCAAACGCAACGTGCTCGCAGTGCGCTTTTCCGCCGTTCAGCACAACGAGGATGCCTGGAACGACCACGGTCGCCGCGATTTCCGCGGCGTCTATGGCGCGGTCACCTACCGGCCTTTCCGCTCCACCACGATCAACCTCATGGCCGAGCACGCGAAGAACACCACCGTCGCCTCGCAGGGCCTCTTTCTCGAAAACTACACCTTCAGCACGGTCACCACGCTGACCAACACCGCCGGCGTCATCTATGTGCCCGCCACCGGCGCCGTCTACCGCGCCAACACCCAGCGCCGCAGCAACGGCACCGGCCTCACCGCCATCGACGATTCGGTCGTCCCCCGCACCCTTCAGGTCAACGGCCCCAACGCCACCAACAAAAACTACTACGATTCCGTCACGCTCGAAATCGAGCAGCACGTTGGCAAAAATCTCCACCTGCAGATCTCGGGCAATTTTTACCAGCAGCAACAGGACATCTGGGGGGCCGCCGCCTCGCGCAACATCTACCGCGACCTCTCGCCCACCCTCCCCGGCGGCGCCACCAACCCGAATTTCAACGAGCTCTACACCGAGTATTTCCGCACCCGTAACCTGAATGGCAATATCGTCCGCGACATGCGCTTCTCGGCGATCTACGACCTCGACCTCAAGTGGATGAAGCAGCAGTTCGCGTTCAACGCGCAGCAGCACCAGGACTCCCCTGGTCAGAAGAAACCGAAGTACGGCGAGTATGTCGATCCCTCGAGCCCCCTCTTCGTCGGCACCATCAACCCGGCGATCACCCAGGCTGCGTTCACCGCCAACCGCACGACCTTCGCCAGCAACCGTTTCATGCGCCGTTTCTATCTGAAGGACGGCGACGGTGGCGAACTCACCGGTGATCTCGGCCCCAAGCCGGGCGTGTCGGCGTGGTTTCCCGATCTCTCTAACGCGGTGCCCTCCACCGGCAACATCATCGAGCGCCGCTTCTACACGCCGTCGCTCGGCGTCGGTGCCTCCGGCTCCTACTTCAACAACCACCTGTTCACTCTCGCCGGCTACCGTCAGGACCACTTCAACATGAAGACCACGGTCGGAGCCGTCCGCGCGCTCCAAAACACGTGGATCAACGACAACATCCCCGGCGCCTTCGCGCCCAATCCGACGTTCGTCCAGTACAAGGCCGACGGCTCCAATCTCGGCGTCGTGGTCCGCGTCAACGACATGCTTGCCTTCGCCTATAACCGCGCCCAGTCGTTCCGCATCTCCGCGGGCGATGGGGTCGACACCTTCAAGCCGGGCACAAAGCAGGGCATCCAAACCGGCGAAGGTTCGGACGCCTCTGTCCGCCTCAGCCTTTTCGGCGGCCGGATGGAATTCAACACGACCCACTACGACAACTATCAGCCCAACGCCCGCATTTCCCCCGCCCCCGCCATCGCCATCCGCGACGAAGTCTCCGCGATTTTCCCCACGACCTTCAATCCCACCGGTGCGGATTTCCAGAAACTCGCCACCAGTGGCTACGAGGTGGAAATCGTCGCCAACCTCACGCGCACCTGGCGCCTGATCCTCAACGGTGCCACCAACGATCTCGTCACCCGCGATCGCCTGCCCTTGCTCAAGTCCTATCAGGCCGAGGCGAAGGCGCTCAACAAACCCACCCCGCTCCTCGACGCGTTTCTCCTCACCTTCCCCGAAGAGGTTCCCACCGCCGGCTACACCAAGACGCGCGTGAATCTCTTCACCCGCTACGAGATCCCCTACGGCCGCCTCAGGGGCCTCTATTTCGGCGGCGGTGCCAACTGGCGCGAGCAGACCTTCCGCGGCAACGCCGTGGTCGTGCAAGGCGGCCCCGTCGTCTCGCTCTGGTCGCCCGCCTACTACACGGTCAGCCTGCTTGGCGGTTACCGCACCAAGATCTTCGACCGCGCCACGAGCTTCTCCTTCAATGTGGATAACGCGCTGAACAAGGATTACTATCTCTCCGCCACGACCACGACCGGTTCGTGGGGCGCGCCACGGGGTGTACGGTTCACGATGGTGATGGATTTCTGAGCGATCGCGGCCTGAGCCGAACCCGGCTTCGGCTGGAGACGTATCCATGCAAAAAAGCCGCGGCGCCCAGGCCGCGGCTTTCGCTTACGTACACTATATACTACCTGCCCAATTAGCTGACCGCGATCTTGCGCGGCTTCACCGCCTCGTGCTTCGGCAGCGTCACCCGCAACACGCCGTCGCGGAGCTCCGCGGCGACCTTGTCGGCGTCGATGGCGTTGTCGTGCGTGAGCACGAGTTCGTACGTGGCGTCGGCGCTCTCGCGGTAAAGCGAGGTCCAGCCTTCGGGCTGTTGCCACGCCCGTCGGCCCACGACGCGCACCTGCGTGTCGTCGGCGGTGACCTCGAGGCCGTCCTTGGTCACGCCCGGCACGGACACCGTGAGGGCGTAGGACTCGGCGGTTTCCTTGACTTCATAGGTGGGCTTCACGGTGGCGCCGAGGTCGGCGCTGGCGGAGTTTTCGATCGCGGCCGGGGCGCGGTTGAACGAGGGAAGAATATTTTGGAGGAGGGACATGGCTTTGGGAGGATTTGAAGGTTTTGCTGTGGAGTGGTGCTTGCGTTGCGATCGACCGCGGCGGGTTATTTCACCGCGACGGTGATCTTCTTCGGCGCGACTTCCTCGCGCTTCGGGAGGGTGACGGTGAGCACGCCGTTTTCATAGGCGGCGGCGATCTTGTCGGTCTGGACCTCGTCGTTGAGGCGGAGCGACCGGTTGAGCGCGAAGGACTGCTCGGGCTGGCCCTCGGTCGCCGGCGTCTTGCGCGAAGCGGCGATGGTCAGGTAGCCGTTCACGACCTCGATGGCGATGTCGTCACGGCTGACGCCCGGGATTTCCGCGCGGACGTAGGTGTTGGCCTTGTCTTCGTAGAGATCGACCGGGAAACGGCTGGCCGGGGCGGCGCCCTGAGCGAACTCACCGAGGGCCGACGAAAACAGACGGTCGATCTCGCTCTCGAGACCGGACCATGGCGAAAAGCGGCCAGCGACCGGCGTGAAGTTGCTGCGATAGGAAGGATAGGTATAACGAACGAGTCTCATGATGGTGTTCTCCGTGGGAGGTTTGGTGTTGTTGGATGGGTGTCGGTGTGATTCGAACTGCGAGCCTCTCCTTTGCATACGCGGTGCCGGTGGACGGAGACCGCCAAGTAACGCATGGTACGTGACTTGATTGCCCCCATTCCGCTGAACCGGGCAATTCCGTCACGCGGTGTGCCGTCCCACGTGGGAATTTTCGTCGCGCCCCCCCCCGTTTTCCGCCAAGCATGGCCTCCTTTTCGCATGATCTTCGACTTCGACCAACCGATCCCACGGGCCCACACCGACTCCCAGAAGTGGCAAAAATACGCCGGCCGCGACATCCTGCCGATGTGGGTGGCCGACATGGATTTTAAGTGCGCCCCCGCCATCCTCGCCGCCCTGCATGAGCGCGTGGACCATGGCCTCTTTGGCTATGCGCGCCCCGTGAAATCCACCGTCGACGCCGTGGTCGCGGCGATGGAGCGCAACTACGGCTGGAAGATCGAGTCCTCGTGGATCGTCTGGCTCCCCGGCCTCGTCGTCGGCCTCAACGTCACCGCCCAGGCCTTCGCCGAGCCCGGCGAGGAGGTCCTCACGCTCTCGCCGGTCTACCCGCCGTTCATGACCGCGCCGAAGAACTCCGCGCGCGCCTCCGTGCAGGTGCCCTTTGTGCTGAGCGGTGGCGCGTGGACCATCGACTGGGACGCGCTGGAGCGCGCCGTGACGCCGAAGACCAAGCTCTTCTATCTCTGCAATCCCCACAATCCCCTCGCCCGCGTCTGGCGCCGCGAAGAACTCGTGCGCCTCGCCGATTTCTGCGTCCGCCACAGCCTCGTTCTCTGCTCCGACGAGATTCACTGCGACCTCATCCTCGATCCCGCGCTGAAGCATCACCCGACCGCTGCGCTCTCCCCCGAGATCGCCGCACGCACGATCACGCTGATGGCGCCGAGCAAAACCTACAACGTCCCCGGTCTCGGCACCTCGTTTGCCATCATCTCCGACCCGATGCGCCGCGCACGCTTCGTCCGCGCGACGAGCGGCATCGTCGCCGAGGTCAACAATCTCGGCTATGTCGCCTGCGAGGCCGCCTACCGGGACGGCGAGGCTTGGCGCCAGGAACTGCTCGCCTACCTGCGCGGCAACCGCGACCTGCTCCTCGACTTCGTCGCCCGCGAACTGCCCGGCGTGGTCATCGAAGCCCCGGTTGAGGCCACCTATCTCGTCTGGCTCAACGTCCGGGCCCTCGGCCTCGCCGATCCCATCGCGCACTTCGAGCAGCACGGCGTGGGCCTGAGTGAAGGCGCGGCCTTCGGGGCGAAAAAGGGCGACTACGTCCGCATCAATCTCGGCTGCACGCGCGCCACGCTCACCGAGGCCCTGCGCCGCATGAAGGCCGCTCTGGCCGCACGCTGAGCCCTGCCGTGCAACGTCTCGCCCGGATCCTGTTTTTCGCCGCCACGGCGGTCGCGCTCGGCCTCGCCGGCCGCGAGCACGGCACCCTGCCGGCGCGCGTCGCCACACACTTCGGTGCCAACGGGCAGCCCAACGGCTGGATGTCCCGCGACGGGCACACGCTCACCCATATCGGCATCGTGGTCTTTCTTGCCGCCCTCTTCGTTGCCCTGACCGTTGCGCTACCGCGCATTCCGGAGCGCTTCGTGAATCTGCCGCACCGCGACTACTGGCTCGCGCCGAAACGCCGCGGCGAAACCTTCGCCTGGCTCGGCGCGATGCTCCTCTGGCTCGGCGCCCTGCTGCAGGGTTTTCTCGCCTACGTGTTCCACGAGGTCTGGCGGGCCAACACCTCTCCGTCACCGGAACTGCGCCTCAATTCCCTCTGGCTGCAGGTCAGTCTCTTCATCCTCGTGGTCGGCCTCGTCATCACCCTGCTCTTCCGCTTCCGCCGCCCGGAGGACGGGAAGCGGACCTCCCGCGGCTGAACCGCCGCCTTGAGGGTCCGCTCGATCGCGGCAATCGGTTTCGACCGGCCTTCCAT
>JAPLTR010000307.1 GCA_026398065.1 Verrucomicrobiota bacterium
GACGCCGATGCCATGACCGACGCCCGTTCCTACTTCGTCAACCAGGCCACGCCCGAGGGCATCGGCCAGAGCCTGATGGACGAGGCCGCCCGCCTCACCGGCGAGGAGGGCGAGTTTGCCATGATCGTCGCCACGCTCACCGCCGCCAACCAGCGCGAGTGGCAGAAACACGTCGAGGCCCGCCTCAAGGAGAAGTACCCCAAGATGAAGCTCGTGGCCGTCCGCCCCTGCGACGACCTCAAGGACAAGGCCCAGTCCGAGGCCACCGCCCTGCTGAGCGCCAATCCGAAGCTGAAACTCATCATGGCCATCTGCTCCCCCGGGGTCCCCGGCGCTGCCGAAGCCGTCAAGCAGGCCGGCCTCACCGGCAAGGTGAAGGTCATGGGCCTCGGTCTTCCCAACGAAAACAAGCGCTATGTCCACGCCGGCGTGACCGACAGCATCATTCTCTGGAACACCGGCGACCTCGGTTATCTCACCATCTACGCCGGCGTCGCCCTCGCGAAGGACGAACTCAAAAAGGGCGCCAAGACCTTCAAGGCCGGCTCCCTCGGCACCTTCAACATCCAGGGCGACAACATCCTCCTCGGCAAACCGTTCATCTTTAACAAGGGTAACATCGACCAGTTCGACTTCTGACCGGCGCCAGATCTCCCGTTGGAGGGAAACCTTCACCCGTGCCGGGCGTCCCATCTCCTGCCATGAAACTCGCGCCCCGGTCCGCCTGCGCCACTTCCTCCGACCGCACTCGTCACCGCTCGGCCACCCGGGGTCTCCTGCTGGCGATCGGTCTCGCCACCGCGCCCAGTCTCTTCGCCGGTTTCCTCGGTTTCGGCGCGCCGAAGGACGCCGACGTCAACGTCGTCGTCGACATGACGGAAGCCGGCCGCAAGGTCGCGCCGCCCACCAAGGAAAAGCCCGCGATCTACTATCCGGTGCTCGCCGGCTACCGCGAAGAGGGCTCCCTTGTCGCCGGGGAAAAGACCCCGCCGCCCAATCACGTCGCCAAGCTCCTCGCCAAGGCCCTCGCCGCCCAACACTACTTCGTTTACGGACCGGGCAAGACGCCCGCACCCTCGATGCTCCTCGTGTTTCACTGGGGCTATATGAACCCGCAGGTCGACGACACCGGCGACCCTGACAATCCCCAGACCGTTTTTTGGAATCAAAAGGAGATGCTCGCCCTGGTGGCCGGCAACACCCTCAACAACATCAGCTCCTTGAGTTTCGAGCGTCAGGACATTCTTCAAGCTGCCCGCGACGACCGGTATTTCGTAGTCGTCTCCGCCTACGACTTCGAAGCCGCAAAGCAGAAGAAAAAAGTCCTGCTCTGGCAGGCCAAGATGAGCACGCCCTCGAATCGCGTGAGCCTCGCCGAGGTGATCCCCTCGCTGATCACCGCCGGCGGCCCCCACTTCGGCCGCGAGACCAAACGCCCCGAATCCGTCACCGCTCCGCTCGCCAAGGAGGGCAAGGTCGACGTCGGCACGCCGGTGGTTGTGCCGGATGCCGAGTCAAAGCCGAAGGCCGAGCCGGAGAAAAAGTCGCCGAAGCCATAGCGATCAGCCGGGGCGTTGGATCC
>JAPLTR010000800.1 GCA_026398065.1 Verrucomicrobiota bacterium
AACGATCCCAAACCGACGGCGCCGCGGAGGTCGCCGTCCACCTCAAGGCATTAGCGCGTCACCACGAACGCCGCGGTCACGTCGACCGCCGTCTCGCCGGCCTCGATCACGCGGGCGCGGAGCTTGAGCTTCGCCTTCCCGTAGCGGTCGAGGGCGTCCTTGAATTCTGCGATGGCCGCTTGCGCGGGGCGTTCGCAGATCGCACGCAAATCTCCAATCACCGGGCGGCGGTAGGCGGCGCGGCTCTCTTTCACCACGATGCTCCACTCCGCCTTGTCGGCGCCCTTTTCGTTTTTCATCAGCTCCCACACGACGCCGTAGCCGGCGAGCGTGGCGAGGGAAACGAGGCTGCCGCCGAAAGCCGTGTTGAGCGAATTTTTGTTCTGCTCCTTGGGCGCGGTCAGGGTCAGGGCCCGGTCGTCGCTCACCTCAACGCCGACGCCCATCGCTTTCGCGAGCGGGATCATCTCGTGGAGAAAAAGCTCCAGGGCGGGGACCTTGACCGATTTCATTCAGGGTGAGGTTGTAGGGGTTTTATCGGCGCGTCAAAGCTTCTACCGGAGGACTTTTTGGGTAAAAACGCTCAGCCCCGTTTGACGTTTGGAGGCCGCCTCGCTGATTCCGCGCACCATGATTTCCGTCGGTAAGAAATTGCAGGGCAACTTTAAGCTAAAGATCGCCTACGAGGGCGTGCAGCGCGAGGTGACGTTTTCCGACCTCCTGACGCGGCGCACGATCGTGTCGGTTTACATGAAAAATAACACCGGGAGCTGCGACAAACAGAACGACAGCCTCGCCGCCCATGCCGCCGAATTTGCGGCAGCGGGCTACAATCTCGTCGCGCTCAGCCGCGACACCTGCGGCTCGCACCTCCGCTACGCGGCGAAGAAGCACATCGCCTACACACTCGCGAGCGATCCGGACGACCTCTTTGCGAAGGCCACCGACTCCATCGTGGAGAAGTCGATGTACGGGCGGACCTTCTTCGGCCCCGCCCGCGCCGCGTACGTGCTGGACCGGGACGGCACGGTGCTGGCCGTGGCGGAAAAAGTGGATACGTCGGACCACGCCGCGCAACTGCGGGCGCTGATCGCGGGGCTGTAAGGCAGCGGTCTGCGCCGCCGCGGGGGCGGCCGGCGGAGGCCGGGGACGGGGCGGATTTCGCGGAACGGGCGTTGCCGCGACCGCATCTTTGCGCTCTCTACGCGCATGGTCGAACTTTCCCGCCGACGGCTCCGGCTGATCTTTCTCGCAGGATTGGTCGCGCTCGGGGGTGGGGTGTGGGTTTCGCGGCATGCCGGACCGGCGGGTGCGTCGAGTACTGAGGTGGCCCCCGCGCCCGGGACCCGGGTGGGGATTGCGAGGGCTCGGGTGGTCGCGGCGAGCCCGCCGGCGGTGATCTCGGCGGCGGTGCCCGCCCCCAAAGTATTTTCGGAAGACGGACTGTTTGCGTTCGTGCAGCCGACGGAGGCCGAGGAGGCGGCGATCAACGCCGCGCTGCCGGCGCCCACGCACCTGATGCACTACGTGCGCGTGAACACCGCGCTCGTCACCAGCAAGGCTTCGCCCTTCTGGCGACGGTCCGGCGAGGGGCGGGTCGTGCTTCCCCTGTCTAATCACGACGCGCTGGAGGTGGTGATCGACGAGAGCGAGATGCTGGGCGCGGACCGATTTACGAGCACCGGGCATGTCGCGGGCTGGCCGCAGAGCCGCGCGGTCTTCGCCTTCAACGCCGGGTTTCTCCACGCCACCATCGACGATGGCGAGCGCGGCACGTACGTGCTGCGCGTCGCGACGGAGGGGCTTTCGCAGTTTTACCAGGTCGATCCCGCGCTCGTCGCCCCTTGTGGCGGAGAGCGGAAACCGGTCGTCGATGCGGCGGCGATCGCGGCCGCGGCGGAGCGGCACGCGCGCGCCGGGGACGTTGCGGCCGGTCCCGGGGCGGACCCGGTGCCGGCGGCGGACAATGCGCTGGGCGTCGAGGTCCACGTGATGATGGCCGTCACGCAGGACGTGTTGCCGACGCTCGCGGGCGCGGCGCGCGTGGCCGCGCTGACGAGCGCCTTCGACGCCGCCCTCGCGCGGGTGAACGGAAATTTCGCGGCGAGCCTCATCACCGCGCGCGTCCGGCTCGTGAAGGTGGCGGAGACGACCTACGACGAAACCCGGAGCGCGGGCAACAAGGTGCAGGACGAGGCCCTGACGGCGCTGCAGAGCGCGACCGATGGCAAGATGGACGAACTGCACGCGCTGCGCGACCAGTGCGGCGCGGACCTCGTGTGCCTTGTGCTGGCCCGCCGGGACTTCGCGAGCAGCGGCCTGGCCTTCGTGATCGACACGCCGGGCGACACCACGAATGCGCTCTTCTCCTTCTCGGTCGTGCAGTATGACTCGGTGGCGGGCACGAGCGTCGTCGCGCACGAGTTCGGCCACTCGTTCGGCTGCGCGCACGACCGGGAGAACGCGTTTTCCCCCGGGGCCTATTCCTACAGCTATGGCTACCGGTTCTTCGGTGCCGACGGCCAGCGCTACCGCGACATCATGGCCTACCCGCCGGGCATCGAGCTCGGTTATTTTTCCAACCCCACGGTCGTCGCCCCCGCGCCCGTCAGCGTGCCGCTCGGCATCCCCGCGGGGCGTCCTGGGGAATCGGATACGGCGCGCACCATCGAGCAGGCGGCCTTCGAGGTCGCCGGCTACCGCCTCCAAACGCAGACCGCCGCCGCCGCAGGCACGCTGGTCAATGTCGCCACGCGCGCCACGGCCGACGCCGCCGACCGTCCGGTGATCGCGGGCTTCACGGTCGCCGGCCCGCAGCCGAAGCCGACTCCGCCGGCTGAGCTGCCTGCCACGCCTGTGGACGACGTCACCGCCGCTCAGGAGACCCAGACCGACAAGCACCACGGCTGACCCCGCACCCTCCTCTCATTCCCGTGTCGATCGTCGGCGTCTACCGCCTGTTCTCCGGCGC
>JAPLTR010000643.1 GCA_026398065.1 Verrucomicrobiota bacterium
CGGTCGACGGCGCCCCGGTCGGGCCCAGCTTCTCACGCGAGCAATTGGAGGTGCTTGCCTCCGGAAAAATTTCCGAGGTGTTCGGGCCGCGCTTCGCGGGGCAGGACGGGTTCCACCGGCAGGTCCGGATGCCGATGCCGCCGATGCTGCTCGCCGACCGGGTCACGGGGATCGATGCGGTGCCGGGCGAACTCGGCACCGGGACGATCTGGACGGAGACGGACGTCCGCGCGGACGCGTGGTACCTCCATCAGGGCACCGTGCCGATGGGCATCACGATCGAGTCGGGCCAGGCGGACCTGCTCCTGATCTCGTGGATGGGCATCGACGCGCTCAACCGCAGCGAGCGGACGTATCGGCTTCTTGGATGCGAGGCGGAGATCAAGGGGCCGCTGCCGAAGGTCGGCGACACGCTGAAGTTCGACATCCACATCGACGGTCATGCGCAACTGGGCGGGATCCGGATGTTCTTCTTCCACTACGACCTCCGGGTCGGCGGCGAGATCCGGCTGAGCGTGCGCCACGGTCAGGCGGGGTTCTTCACCGACGAGGAACTCGCGAATTCCGACGGCGTCATCTGGGACGCGGCGACCGAGCCGGCGCCGGCGCTCCGCCAGGGCGCGCAGCCCCCCCGTGCGGCGTTGACGACGCGGCGGGCTTTTAGCGCTGCGCAAGTGAAGGCATTTTCCGAAGGCCGGGCCCGCGAGTGCTTCGGCCCGGGCTTCGAGCTGACGGAGACCCACACGCGCACGCCGCGCATCCAGTCGGGCCGGATGTGCTTCCTCGACGAGGTCACGGCCTTCGACGCGGCGGGCGGGCCGTGGGGTCGGGGCTATCTGCGCGCGGTCACGGCGATCAAGCCGGACATGTGGTTCTTCGACGGCCATTTTAAAAACGACCCCTGCATGCCCGGCACGCTGATGCTGGAGGGCGCGGTGCAGGCGATGGTGTTCTTCATGGCCGGCCTCGGCTGCACGGTGCGCCGCGACGGCTGGCGGTTTGAGCCGGCAAAGAACGAGAACGTGCTGATGCGCTGCCGCGGGCAGTGCGTCCCGACCTCGCGCGAGCTGGTTTACGAGGTCTTCGTCGAGGAGTTCACCGACGGCCCGGTGCCGGTGCTGCGCGCGTCCGTGATGGCGTCGGTGGACGGCCGGAAGGCGTTTCTCTGCCAGGGCCTCGCCGTGGAGCTGGTGCAGGACTGGCCGTTTGACGAGATGCTGCTCAGCCGCGAGATCGTCCCCACGGACCGCGGGGCGTGCTTCGAGCACGGCGGTTTTGTCTTCGATCACCGCTCGCTGCTCGCCTGCGCTCTGGGCAAACCGAGCGAGAGCTTCGGCCCGACCTTCGTGGGCTCGGACCGGCCGATCTCGCTGCCGCGCCTGCCCCGGCCGCCGTACCACTTCATGACCCGCGTCCTGGCCTGCGAGGGCGCGATGGGCCGCCCTGAGAAGGGCATGTGGATGGAAGGAGACTTCGATTTCGCCGCCAGCGACTGGTTCTTCGCGCGCAGCGGCAACCGCACGATGCCCTCCTGCGTGTTCATGGAGGCGCTGCTGCAGCCCTGCGGCTGGCTGTCGAGCTACGGGCGTGACGCAAGCGGACAGAGCACCGATATCTTCTTCCGCAACCTCGATGGCACGCTGACGTGGACCGAGGAGCTGCGTCCGCGCGACGGCACGCTGCGCGTCCGCACGGAGCTGACCAACTGGTCGGAACTGGGCACGATGATCATCGTGGGATTCCGCGTCGAGGCGCGGTGCGAGGGCCGGGTGGTGGCGAAGATGGAAACGTCTTTCGGCTTCTTCCCCGGCGACGCGTTCGCCAACCAGGCCGGCCTCACGCCGAGCGCACTTGAGAAAGAGTATTTTGCGAAGGAGTCTACGACACGCGTGGCGCTGCGCGGCGAGGGGGCTCGGGCGTTTCCGACGGCGGGCGCGGCCCTGGCCGACGAGCCGCTGATGATGCTGGACCGCGTGACCGGCTGGTGGCCGGAGGCCGGCGAAAAGGGGTTCGGGATCGTGCGGGCCGAGAAGGACGTGAAGGCGTCCGACTGGTTCTTCCAGGCGCACTTCATGCAGGACCCGGTGCAGCCCGGCTCCCTCGGCATCGAGGCGCTCGTACAACTGCTCCAATGTGCGATCCGCCTCCGCGGCATCGGCGCGGAGTGGGGCGCGGCGGCGCGGTTCGAACCCGTGGCGCTCGGCGAGCCGCTCGTCTGGAAATATCGCGGCCAGGTGGTTCCGACGAATGGGCTCATCACCACCCTCGTGGAATTGGTCAGCGTCGATTCGAGTGTGGCCGGTGCGATCACCGTGCATGCCCGCGGCAGCCTGTGGGTCGACGGAAAGAAAATCTACGACACGCCGAAGCTGGCGATGCGCGTGCGGCGGGAGGATGAGGCGCCGGCCGGGGTGGTGGAGAAGGAATTTAGCCTGACGCGGACGCCGTGGCTGCACGACCACCGGCCGAGCTTCACGTCGTCGGTAGTGCCGCTGACGGTTATGCTGGACGAACTCGCCGGGGCGGCCGGCGCGCCCGGGCTGAAGCTCACGGAGATCGGCGCCTTCGCGCCGGCCCGCTGGCTCGTGTGTGACGAAACCCATGGCGTGAAAGTGAAGGTCGAGGCCGAGACCCCGGCGGCGGGCGCGACGACCGCGGCGAAACTCTCCGTGTGGCGGGAGGCGAAGCGCGCGGCGCTGTCGCGTTACGACCAGATCGGCGCGACGACGCTCGC
This sequence comes from Verrucomicrobiota bacterium, assembly GCA_026398065.1. Classification (GTDB taxonomy): domain Bacteria; phylum Verrucomicrobiota; class Verrucomicrobiia; order Opitutales; family Opitutaceae; genus GAS368. The sequence goes on from JAPLTR010000643.1 coordinate 2,735, forward strand.
GTGGGCGGCGGCCTATCCCGACGCGCCCGCGGCGCTGCCCGCCCTCGACGCACCGCTCATTGAATCTCCCTACACCAGTGGTGAGACCACACATGGCCCGGCGTTTCACGTGCTGCGCGAGATGCGCCGCTCGGCCGAAGGCGCCTCGTGCCTCATGGACGCGGGCGGCGGCACGGTGCCGGTGGGGAAAATTCATCCGGCGCTGCTCGATGGCTGCACGCACGCCGTGCCGTTCAGCGAACTGGCGCTCTGGTATCCGGCGCTGACGAAGAACTGGAACGGTCTGCCGCGCGGCGTCCAGCGCGCGCGGTTCTTCGGACCGACGCCCGAAAGCGGTCCGGTGCGCTGCGAACTCCGGCCCCGTGGGCTCAATCCGGCGACGGGCCTGCCGCTGGCCTACGTGCAGTTCATCGTGGGCGACCGTGTCTGGTGCGACCTGGATCTGGAGTTTGCCCTGCTCGACGGGCGGCCGTTCGTGGGCGCGTCCTATGCGGCGCGGCGGGAGTTCATGCGCGGCGCGGAGTTTCACCGCATCCGGTTTAGTGATACGCAGGACGGCGTGAGCGCGTGGAGCGTGGAGGACCTGGCGCGTTTCCAGTGGATGCCGGGGCAGCTCGAAACGCTGTTCAAGGTGCCGGGCGAACGGTCGCCGGAGCAGCTCGCGCTGGCCGTCACGGCCAGGGAGCACGTCGCGCACCCGCTCGAGGTCCACCCCTCGGCGGTCACGGTGAATGCGGCGCACACGCTCGCCACGCTCTCGCAGTTTCCCCTGCAGGAGTGGCCGATCGTCACGCGCACCGAGGCGGGGCGGGTGGAGGTGCGGTCCGCCGGACCGGTCCGCGCCAGGGTCAGCGAGGGGCACAGCCTCTTTAACGGACCTTTTCTTGAGGATCTTTCCCGGGCCTTGCGCCAGACCTACGTGCGGTATTTCCGGCTGCTCGATCCGACGGCGCTGGAGCCGCTGAAGGGCCGCCCGTTCATCATCTGCGGCAACCACCAGACGGCGATCGAATCGATGCTGTTCACCGACGTGTTCACGCGGTGGGCGGGGCTGCCCGTCACGACGGTCACCCGCACCGAGCATGCGGCGAGCTGGATGGGCCGCCTGACCGATTTTCTCTGGCGTCATCCAGGGCGTTCGATCGCGGTGAATCCCCAACTGCTCTTCAACCGCGACGAGCCGGGCTCGTTTCTCCACATCATGGAGGACTACAAGGCCGCCCAGGCCACGGTGCCGCACTCGCTGCATCTGCACGTCGAGGGCGAGCAGGCGCTGAGCTGCCGCCACCGCGTCAAGCGGATGAGCGCGGTGTTCGTGG
>JAPLTR010001002.1 GCA_026398065.1 Verrucomicrobiota bacterium
ACACACGAAAGACACGAAAAGGAAAAACCAGCGGTGGATCGGATCATGTAGGGCGTCCGGCTTGCGGACGCCTGGGTACGACCATCCATACGGCGTCCGTCAGCCGGACACCGGGGTGCGATCTTTCCCGGAGGCGTCCGCCAGCCGGACGCCCTCCATGGCAGGCACGGCCCAATCGCACCCGCTGTCACGTTCCGCGATGGCAGGCCCGGGCAGATCCGACCAAATCCAAGTGAATCCAACCTCAGCAGACGAACGCGAAAGGTGGACGGCGACCTCCGGGCGCCGTGGGTTGGGGAACGTTTCGTATCCGCTTTCAGCGGACGAAACCGCAAGAACGCGCCCGGAGGTCGCGTTCCACCTCGATCCCCCTCGCGTCGCTCCGACCAGACATCGGAGGAGGGCCCACGGAACACACGGAAGACACGGAAACCGGAGCGTGCCGAGGGCCCGGGTGGAGAACCACGAAACACACGAAAGACACGAAAAAACCGGTCGGAGCAATCCGGAGGAGAGGAACCACGAAACACACGAAAGACACGAAAAGGAAAACCAGCCGAGGGCCGGATCGTGGAGGGCGCCTGGCTTGCAGGCGCCGGGGTGCGATCTTTCCCGGAGGCGTCCGCAAGCCGGACGCCCTCCATGGCAGGCACGGCCCAATCTCACTCTTCTGTCGCGGGCAGCGGCGGAGGACGCAGTCCACTTTCCGCGATGGAGCGGACGGGCAAATCCAGGTGAATCCGACCAAATCCGACCTCCGCCTTCGGAGGCCGCGGATCACGGACCTCCCGGGAGGCGGAAGTCCGCTTCACGGGCGTTGCCCTTGGGCGACGATTGCGCGGTGGGCGGCGGGCGGGGCGGTCCGGGTTTCCGGGAACCGCGCTCAGACCTTCTTCTTTTTCTTCCCGCCGCTCTTCGGTTCGATGTTCAGATACGTCTTGTTGAGCATCTGGCTCTCGTAGAGTTCGAGGAGGCGGACGCCTTCGCGGGGCTTGACCATGTCTTTCTTGGTCGCGGCGTCGATCTGGGCCTTCATCTTCCGGCACAGGTCTTCCTGCTGGTACTGCACGCCCTCAATCACGTCGGCGATGCGGCTGCCGCTGAGGGCTTCCTCAATGTAGAAACCGTTGGGCTCGTCGTCCTCGAGGAAGACGTGGACCTCGTTGACGCGGCCGAAGAGGTTGTGGAGGTCGCCCATGATGTCCTGGTAAGCACCGGTGAGGTACACGCCGAGGTAGTAGGGCTTGTTGTTCAGCGGGTGCAGGGTGAGGTAGTCCTTGGTGTCCTGCAGATCGATGAACGAGGAGATCTTGCCGTCGGAGTCGCAGGTGATGTCGACGAGGATGGCGTTGACGGAGGGCTTCTCGTTGAGGCGGTGCAGCGGGGTGACCGGGAAGAGCTGCTTGAGCGCCCAGTGGTCGAGGAGCGACTGGAAGACGGAGAAGTTGCAGACGTACTGGTCGGCGAGGAGCTTGTTGAGGTCGTGGAGCTCCTCGGGCTGGTAGCCGGTCTTGCGGCCCTCCTTGGCGATCTGCTCGCAGATCTGCCAGAAGAGCGACTCGGCGGCGGCGCGGTTTTCGAGGTCGAGGTAGCCGAGGTTGAAGAGCGAGAAGGCCTCCTCCTTTTTCTGGAGGGAGTCGTGGAAGCGCTCGAGGCGGCCGAGCTTGGTCTTGTTCTTCAACATGACCTCGAGGTCGGTGACGACCTTGTGCTTCACCTTCGGCTCATGCTGCTTGCCGAGGGACTCGCGCTTGTTGATGCGCTCGAAGACCTCGACGACGAGGAGGGAGTGGGGGGCGACGATCGCGCGGCCGGACTCGCTGACAATGTCGGGCACGGGGACCTCGGAGGACTTGCAGATCTCGCGGATGTTGAAGACGACGTCGCGCGCGTACTCCTCCATGGAGTAGTTCATCGAGCTCTCGAAATTGGTGCGCGAGCCATCGTAGTCGATGCCGAGGCCGCCGCCGACATCGAGGTAGCCCATCGGGAAGCCCATCTTGGCGAGCTGGCAGTAGAATCGCGTGGCCTCGATCACGGCGTTCTTGATCGTGATGATGTTGGGCACCTGCGAGCCGATGTGGAAATGGACGAGGCGCAGGCACTGCGTGAGCTTGGCGGCGCGGAGCTTTTCGCAGGCGAAGAGGATTTCGGCGGTGTTGAGGCCGAACTTGGCGTTGTCGCCGGAGGACATGGCCCACTTGCCCTCGCCGCGGGTCTGGAGCTTGGCGCGGAAGCCGATCATGGGCTTCACGCCGACCTCGTGGGAGATCTTGATGATGTCGTCGAGCTCGGCGAGTTGTTCGACGACGATGATGATCTTCTTGCCGATCTTGCGGCCCATCAGCGCGAGGCGGATGTAGTCGTGGTCCTTGTAGCCGTTGCACACGATGAGGCGCTGGGTGCCCTCGTGCATGGCAAGGGCGATCATGAGCTCGGGCTTGGAGCCGGCCTCGAGGCCGTAGTTGAACTCCTTGCCGGCGGCGACGATCTCATCGACCACCTCGCGGAGCTGGTTGACCTTGATGGGGAAGACGCCGCGGTAGTCGCCCTTGTAGCCCTCCTCCTTGATGGCCTTGGCGAAACACTGGTTGATCTGCGTCACGCGGTGGCGGAGCAGGTCCTGGAAACGGATGACCATCGGGGCCTTGAGGCCCATGCCGAGGGCCTCGTCCACGACGTCGAGCACGCGGATGCCGCGCCCGTCGGCGAGCGGCTGGACATTGACGAACCCTTCGTCGTCCACCGAGAGGTGGCCGGAACCCCAGCGCTTAAAACCGTAGTGTTCTTCGGACTTGGCGGCCGACCAGGCGGATGAGGGTTTGATTTTCAATGAGGTGCGGGAATGCGGGGGGAGTTATGGCTTGCTTTCGCGAGAGTGGAATCAGTTAGATGCATGTTTTCTTTTTTCAAATCACCGAACACGCAATGACGAAAATGTCCTCAATGATGTCCGCCACCGAATTTTTCGCCCAAACCGCCGCCCCGGCGGCCGGTCCCGGCGGTGGAGCGGGATGGCAGATCATGGTGTTTTACGCGCTCATCGCGGGCGGTTTCTATTTCCTCTTCATCGCGCCGCAGCGGAAGAAGCAGAAGGAGCTGGAGAAGATGCTGGCGTCGCTGGAATCGGGCGACGAGGTCATCACGACCGGCGGCATCTTCGGGGTGATCACGAACGTGAAGGACGACCGTTTCGTCGTGCGCGTCTCGGAAGGCACCAAGATCGAGGTCGGCAAGGGCTTCATCCAGTCGGTCACGAAGAAGCACAACGCCCCCAGCACCCCCGAGAAGAAATAATCCGCGCCCCGACTGTCGCGGAGCCCGGCCGGAACGGCCGGGCCGAGGCGCGCAGCGCCGACGGACCCCTTTTTAAACAAACCCAAACGAACCATGCTCAAACGCCATCTCTGGAAGATCATTTTCTCCGCCGCCATCGCGGTGTGGGGAATCTACGAACTCCTCCCGTTGCAGGATGCGCCGTCCTTTGCCCTCTGGGCCAAGGATCACGTCCAAGCCAAGCCCGCCGACTTTGCCAAACTCCTCGATGAGGCCGCCGCGCGCAAGAAGGCCGGGACCGCCCCGAGCGAATTCGTCGCCCTCAAGCAGATCGGCAAGGAACGCCGCCTCGACCTGACCGAGTTCTTCCCGAACGTAAACATCGAGAAAACGCTCCGCAATGTCGACAAGCGCAATGAGCTCCTCCTGAACGAACTGCTCCGCCGCTCCAAGGGCGCGCTGCAGCTCGGCCTCGACCTCAAGGGCGGCGTCGCCGTCACCCTCGAGGCGGGCGACCGTCCCGGCAGCAAGGTCGACGAACGCGACCGGAAGGAAAAGATCGTCAAGGCCATCGACATCATCGGCCAGCGCATCAACCGCTACGGCGTCGCCGAGCCGATCATCCGTCCGGTGGGCACGAGCCGCATCGAGATCCAGCTCCCCGGCATCAACACCAAGGACAACCCCGAGATCGTCGACATCCTCAAGAAGCCCGCGCAGCTCAGTTTCCGCCAGGTGCACCCGACGCTGCGTCCCGGCGCCGGCATTGACACGCCTCCCGGTTACGAGGCGATGACCGAGCGCGACGAGACCGGCCGCCTCGGCGGGGTCCAGCGCGAGTATTTCGTGAAGCGCATCCCCGAGATGACGGGCGAAATGATCGACCATGCCAACGCGATCCACGACCCGACCACCGGCCGCCCGAAGGTCACGATGAACTTCACCGACGCTGGCCGCAAGCGCTTCGCCGAGGTCACCAAGGCCATCGCCGAGCTGGGCCGCCAGGGCGAACCCGGCCTGCTCGCCATCGTCCTCGACGGCCAGCTCCAGTCCGCACCCACGGTGCAGCATGAGATCGACAGCCCCTCGGCGGAAATCTCCGGCACGTTCACCGACCGCGAAGTCATCGACCTCGCGAACGTCCTCAACAATCCCCTCGATATCGCGCTCGACGTCAAGGAGCAGTACGAGGTCGGACCGTCGCTCGCGCAGGACGCGATCGACAGCGGCATGATGGCCTCGCTGATCGGCACCGGCCTCGTCGCCGCGTTCATGATCACCTTCTACTCCACGGGCGGCCTCGTCGCCGTGGTGACCCTCGCGGTCAACCTCCTGATCATCCTCGGGACGATGGCGAGCTTCCATGCGACGATGACACTGCCCGGCCTCGCCGGCATCGTGCTCACGATCGGCATGGCGGTCGACGCGAACATCCTGATCTTCGAGCGCATGCGCGAAGAGATCGCGGCCGGCAAGACTCTGGCCGCCGCCAACGAAAGCGGCTTCTTCAAGGCCCTGTGGACGATCCTCGACGCGCACATCGTGCAGCTCCTGATCTGTACCATCATGATCCTCCTCGGCACGGGCCCGATCAAGGGCTTCGGTGTCACGCTCGCGATCGGCGTGCTCTCCACGCTGTTCTCCGTGCTGGTCACGGCGCATCTCCTGATGGAAGTGCTGATCGAGTCGAACTGGATCAAGAAGATCACCATGCGCCGCATGCTCGGCGACCTGCACGTCGACTTCATCAAGCTCGGCAAGCCCGCCGCGATCGGCTCCATCTTCCTCGTGGTGGTGAGCTTCGGCTACGTCCTCTACCAGGGTAAGCACATCTTCGGCATCGATTTCGTCGGCGGCGACGTGATCAGCATGCAGTTCAAGCAGCGGATCGATGCGGCGAAGATCCGCGACACCGCGAAGGCGGCCGGCGTGAACGAAATCAGCAGCACCTACGTCAGCCCCATCGGCGGCGGCAAAGAGACGCTCAACATCGACACCCCGGAGGGCAAGGGCGAGGTCGTCCTCGCCGCGCTGCAGAAGGCCTATCCCGA
>JAPLTR010000934.1 GCA_026398065.1 Verrucomicrobiota bacterium
GAGATGCGCGGAAGACTCGACCGGGATGGCCGGGGTCGACGATGCGGCGCCGGCCGCCTTCGGCACATCGGGCTGGCCGAGCGTGCCCTTGTTCTGGTGCCAGAGGGTGCGGGCGGCGTTGCGCAGCACGACCTCCTGCGGACGCGGCGGATAGGGCTTGCCGCTGCTGTCGAGGCGCGGCGGCTGCTCGGTCGCGTACCACGAGAGCGAGCGCTCGCTGAGCTTCGAGAGCGCGACGCCGTTGTTCTTGCCAAAATGCACCTGCACGTCGCCCGCGTTGGGGATGACTTCGCTCGGCTGCGGAATGATTTCGTCTGCCCCACCGCCGCTGCTCGAATAGCTGGACGACGAACTCGTCGTGCGCGCCGGGGTGCTGCTGCGCGGGGCCTTGTTCGCTTCGGCCAGAAGCTGGCGGATCGCCACGAGTTCCTGATGGATGGATTTGAGGATGTCTTCGTTCATGGAAGCGGCCACGCTGCGCTTTCCCCCGCCCTGTTCCAGTCCAATCGCATTCCCCGTCGCAACTCCGCTCAGATGTAGTACATCTCCGCCGGATTCTTGCTCGAAAGCTGGTTGAGCGTGTAGCTCTTCGTCTTCTCCACCAGGCACGCGCTGACATCGTCCCACACCTGCTTCAGCCGGCGCCCGCTCCGGCCCTGGAAATTTCCGCTGAGCTGCAGGCACTGGCCCTCGACCGCGATCAGGATGTCGTAGAGCGAAATCTCCTCCGGGGGCCGCGCCAGGGTGTAGCCACCCTGGTTGCCCCGGCGGCTCGTGATCAGCCCGTGGTCGCGCAGCTTGAGGAGGATCTGCGCAAGGAAACTCGCGGGCACCGCCTCCGTCTGCGCGAGCTGATCGATCTGGGCGAGCCCGCCCGAACCGTGCAGGCGCGCCAGCTCCGCCATCACCCGGCAGGCATAGTCCACTTTGACGGAGATCTTCACGGCGGCGAAACCCTCGGTGCCTCAGATCACGTAGTCGCCGTTCTCCGGCTTCACGATCTCGCGGGGCGGGTTCAACATCCCGGCGGCCACCGTCGCATTGGTGCCCTGCTCGATGAGGATGAACGAGCCGGTGAGGCGGTTGGTGCCGTAGCCGTCGAACACGAGCGGCTTGGCCGTGCGGAGCCGGATCTCGCCGATGTCGTTCATCGCGAGCTCGGTCGCGCCCGTTTCGGAGTCGAGCGTGGAGAGGTTGAGCTTGTTGACGATTTCCGTGACCGCGACCTGCACCGCGTGCGTGGTGTGCTTGAGGAAATATTTCTTCCCCGCCTGGAGCGGCCGCGAGTGCATCCAACAGACTTCCGCCTGCAGCTCGGTGTGGGAGCCCGGCAGGTGGTCGAGGCCGACGAGCATGCTGCCGCGGCTGATATCGATGTCGTGCTCCAGCACGATCGTCACCGACTGCGGGCAGAACGCCTCCGCCACCGGACCGTCGTAGGTCCAGATCTGTTTCACGGTCGAGACGATGCCCGCGGGAAACGCGATGACCTTCTGGCCCGTGCGCACGATGCCGCCGGCGATCTGGCCGCTGAAGCCGCGGAAATCGTGGAGCGCCGGGTCGGTCGGATTGTTCGGACGGTTGACCCACTGCACGGGCAGGCGAAACCCGTTGAGATTCCAATCGCTCGCGATGTGCACCGTCTCCAAGTGGCCCAGCAGCGTCGGGCCGGCGTACCAGGGCGTGTGCACCGAGGCATCGACGACGTTGTCGCCGTTCAGCGCGCTCATCGGGATGAACTTCACGTCCTTGATGTCGAGGCGCGGCAGAAACTCCTCAAACTCCGCGCGGATCTCCTGGAAGCGCGCCTCGCTCCAGCCCACGAGGTCCATCTTGTTCACCGCGACGACGAGATGCGGGATGCGCAGCAGCGCGGCGATGGCCGTGTGGCGGCGGCTCTGCTCGATCACGCCGGTGCGCGCATCGACGAGGATGATGGAGAGGTTCGCCGACGAGGCGCCCGTCACCATGTTGCGCGTGTACTGCACGTGGCCCGGGGTGTCCGCGATGATGAACTTGCGGCGCGGCGTCGCGAAATAGCGGTACGCCACGTCGATCGTGATGCCCTGCTCGCGTTCGGCGCGGAGGCCGTCGGTGAGATTGGCGAGGTTGATCTGGCCGCCGCCGGTGATGTCGGCGGAGCGTTCCAGCGCCTCGATCTGATCTTCCATCAGCGATTTTGAATCGTAGAGGAGCCGGCCGATGAGCGTGGATTTGCCGTCATCGACGCTGCCGCAGGTGTTGAAGCGGAGGATGTCGACGGGCAGGTTGGAGAGATTGGTCGAAGGCATGTTTTCTTCGGTAGAGATCAAAAATAACCCGCTTTCTTGCGGTCTTCCATGGCGGCCTCGGAGGCTTTGTCGTCGGCGCGGGAGCCGCGCTCGGTCACGCGGGCGGCGGCGATTTCCGCGATGATGTCGCTCACCGTGGTGGCAGGCGACTCGACGCAGCCAGTGCTGATGATGTCGCCGATGGTGCGGACGCGCACGACGAGTTCGCGCACCTCCTCATTCGGCTTCGGCGGGACGAGCGAGTTGACCGGCAGCCACTGGCCGCCGCGGCGCACGCACTGGCGCTTGTGGCTGAAATAGATCGTCGGCACCTCGAGCTTCTCGCGCTGGATGTACTCCCACACGTCCATCTCGGTCCAGTTGATCAGCGGGAACACGCGCATGTTCTCCCCGGGATTCAGGCGGCCGTTGTAGAGATTCCAGATTTCGGGGCGCTGGTTCTTCGGGTCCCACTGGCCGAAGCTGTCGCGGAAACTGAAGAAGCGCTCCTTCGCGCGGGCCTTCTCCTCGTCGCGGCGGGCGCCGCCGATGCAGCAGTCGAAGCGAAATTCCTCGATCGCCGCGAGCAGCGTCGGGATCTGGAGGCGGTTGCGGCTGATCTCGCCGGGCGAAGGCGTCGCGATGCCCTTGGCGATCGCGTCCTCGACCTTGCGGACGATCAGCTTGCCGCCGAGTTCCTTCGCGCGACGGTCGCGAAACTCGTTGAGCTCGGGGAAATGGTGGCCGGTGTCGACGTTGAGGAGCGGAGTCGGCAGGTCCGACGGACGAAACGCCTTTTCGGCGAGCCGGAGGAGGCAGATGGAGTCTTTGCCACCGGAGAAGAGAAGCGCGGGCCGCTCAAACTCACCGGCGACCTCCCGCATGATGTGGATGGCCTCGGTTTCGAGATGCTGGAGGTGATCGAGATGGTAGCTGTTCATGGACGGGTTGGCGGTACGCCCCGCAGGGCGCAGGAAAATCTTCGGCGTGGGAGGGCGGAGTTCAGGCGTTGACGGCCTTCTTGCCCCACGCGGCGTGGAGGCCGCACTCGCGTTTTTCGTCGGCCTTGGCGGGGTCGAAATAGTCCCACTCGTTCGGCAGCTTGTGCTGCTCAAGGTAGGCTTCCATGTCCGCATCGCTGAAATGGAAGAACGGGCTCACCTTGAGCGCGCCGAAATTGTCGTCGGGCGACACGATGTCGAGACCCGCACGGTTCGGGTTCTGAACCTTGCGGAGCGCCGTGATCCAGACGCTCGGGGCGAGTTCCTTCATGCCGCGCTGAAACGGCTCCAGCTTCATCACCGCGCTGAACTTCTTGAGCCCCTCTTCGTCCTCCGTCGTCGGGATCGGGCCGTGGATCGCATCGCGGTGCGCCGCCGTCATGCGCGGTAAAAAGGGCTTCAGGTTGAGCTTGAAACGGGTCCGCAGTTCCTCGGCGTGCTTGTAGGTCGCCGGACGGTTGTAGCCGTGATCGACCCACAGCACCGGGATATCCGCCTGCGCCTGCACCGCGACGTGCAGGACCGCCGCCTCGTAGGGCCGGAAATTGGTGGAAACAATCGCGCGACCGCCGGCTTGGGCCACGGCCCAACGGACGATCTCCAGCGGGGACTTGCCCCGGAGTTCGGTGTTCAAACGGGTGATTTCTGCGGGCGAGAGGGACATGGCAAAAAGGGTTGGCGAAATGGGCGCGGGCGTGTTCGGTGTTACTTCGTGGTTGCTGGCTCTGACGGTCCGAGTGTCATGGAAAGGGAGAAGGCTTGCACCTTCGGTTTAATTGGTAAAGATTAAAAGAAGCCATATCGACTAAAGATGTCATGTTTAAGTTAAAAAACTACTACACAAATAACTTACGGGATAATACCCCCAACCACAGGGGGATTGACGCACGCTCATGACTGGAACCGTTTACCTAGTTGGGGCCGGCCCCGGAGACCCGGAATTGCTGACCCGCAAAGCCCACCGTCTGCTCGGCGAGGCCGATGTGGTGGTTTATGACTATCTTGTCGGTGCCGAGGTCATGGCCCTCGTCAATCCGGCGGCCGAGCGGGTTTACGTCGGCAAGAAGGGCGGCGGCTTCTGCTGCCCCCAGCGCGACATCGAGGGCATCCTCATCCGGCTCGCCCAGACGCACCAGACCATCGTCCGCCTCAAGGGCGGCGATCCCTTCGTTTTCGGTCGCGGCGGCGAGGAGGCCGAAGCCCTCGTCGCCGCCGGCATCGCGTTTGAAGTCGTCCCCGGGG
>JAPLTR010000487.1 GCA_026398065.1 Verrucomicrobiota bacterium
AGCGGCACGCTGAACTGCGATTGCCCACCGGAACGCTTGATGAACATCACGAGCTGCCGTGCGGTCTCGATCGCGACCCGGTGCCCGAAGTCCTCCTCGATGAGCGCGAGCGTGAGGTCGATGCCCGCCGTCACTCCGGCCGAGGTCCATACCGGCCCGTCCTGGATGAAGAGCCGGTTGCCATCGACCAGGACCTTCGGGTGGAGCGCGCGCAGGCGGGCGACCCAGTCCCAGTGGGTGGCGACGCGGCGGCCGTCGAGCTGACCGGCCGCGGCCAGCAGGAATGCGCCGGTGCACACCGAGCAGAGGCGGCGCACCGCAGGCGCGCGCTGCGCGATCCACTTCACCAGTTCCGGCTGTGCATAGTAGCTCTGGCCCCGGCAGCCGCCGGCGGCGACGAGCGTGTCGATCCTCACGCCCCGGAGTTTTGAGAGCGGCACGGTCATGACCGCGAGGCCCGAACTCGTCGTGATCGGGCCGCCATGGGCGCTGGCGACGATGGTCTCGTAGAGGCCGGCGCCGTTCGCCGTGGCGCTGCGGCCGGCGGTCGCAAAGGCCTGCAGCGGGCCGCAGAGGTCGAGGAGGTTCATGTCGTCGTAGGCGAGCAGGACGACGCGGGGACGGAGTTTCATTGCGCGGAGATTTTGCGGACGGTCGGCTGGGGGCGGTCCGGGATCATGGGAAATTCGAAATCGAGGGCGACCCCATAGGCGGTGTTGGTGCCGTAGAGCTGCCGGATGCCGTCGATTGACTTGGCGAGCCATAGGCCCGACGGCGTGGCGTCGAGGGCCGGGAGCATGCGGTCCATGGGGTGGCGGCCGCCGCCGAGGGTGTCCGGGATCACGATCAGCCCGTGGCGTGTGCGCACGGGCTCGGTCGTGGGCGCCAGTGCAAGGACCCTGCTCCGGCCGGTGCGGGTGTAGGCGTCGGCGGTCACGGCGAGCGCGATCTCGTCGAGGCCGGGTGTGAGCGGCACGCTGATCGTCTCGGTCGAGTGGAACCAGGCGTTCGTATAATTGGCCGCGATGAGCGCCCGGAGGTTGACGCCGAAACGGGGGCGGAACGGCGCGGTGTCGTGGGCCGCGCTCCACTCGGAGACGCCGAGCTCAGTGGCGAGTGCGCGGGCCCGGTCGCGGCCCGCGATGGCCTCGACCAGCGCCAGGGAGGCGGGGAGGGCGGCGCTGATGCCGGCGGTGGAGACGATCGGACCGTCGGCGACGTAGCGGACATCGGCGATCCAGTGCACGCCGGCGAACTTCCTGCGGCGGAAGCCCTCGCTCGCCCAGTGCGCGGTGGCGCGGCGGCCCTCCATGAGGCCGGTGCCGGCCACCACGACCGCGCCGTCGCAGATGCTGACGAGCGTGCTCCCTTTCACGCCCTGGGCCTTCACCCAGGCGAGGAGCGTCGGGTCCTGGTACTTCACCACGGCGGGCACGATCACGTAGTCGGCCCCCGCGGGGAACCGGACGTCGAACTGCGCGATCGTCTCCTGCGTCTGCAGCGTCAGCGCCGGGCGCATGCGGAGGACCCCCGGTTGCGTCGCCACGGTGACGACCTCCGCGGCCCCGGAGGCCGCGAGCACACCGTAGGGGATGACAAAGTCGGTCAGTTCGGTGCCGGAATTTTCGCCGACGATCGCGATGACCGGCTGGCGGCGCCCGAACCGGGCCTGGTAGGGCGGGAGGGAGTCGGCCGGGGCCGACGCGGCAGCAGGGGCGGCCGGCGCCGTCGCTTCGGCCGGCCCGCCCGTGGCGCAGCCGGCGAGGCCGAGCAGCGCGGCGGAGACCCACAGGGGGCGGGTGAATCGGGGAAGGAGAGGAAACGTCTTCATTGGAAGACCCAGTATCGTCGAAATCGAACTTGGCGGATAGGACGATAAACCGTCAATTTCTGCCAAAGCGACTACGGGCGTGGATTTCAGCGGGAGACGTGGCGGCCGTCCGGCGGGAGTTCACGGCGCCGGCGCGAGGCCGGCGCACGTTCCGGTCAACGGGCCGAAAACCGGTACACCGTGGTGCTCCGATAGGTCTGCCCGGGCCGGAGGATGATGGAGGGAAAGGCCGGCTGGTTGACCGCGTCGGGAAAATGCTGCGTCTCGAGGCAGAGGCCGCCGCGGTGCGCATAGACGGCGCCGGCCTTCCCAGCGAGGTCTCCGGTGAGGAAATTTCCCGAGTAGACCTGCAGGCCGGGCTCGGTGGTAAGGACTTCGAGGATACGCCCGGAGGCGGGTTCGCGCACCGTGGCGGCGAGGGCGAGGGAGCCGTCGGCGGAATCGAGTACGAAGTTGTGGTCGTACCCGGCGCCGGCGCGGAGCTGCGCATCATCGGCCGCGATGCGTTCGCCGATGAGGCGGGGCATGGTGAAGTCGAACGGCGTGCCCGCGACCGGGGCGAGTTCGCCGGTGGGGATCAGGCCGACGGTGACCGGGGTGTAGCGGCGGGCGCGCACGGTGAGTTCGTGGCCGAGGACGTCGCCGCGGCCCTCCCCGGCGAGGTTGAAATAGCAGTGGTTGGTGAGGTTGACGGGCGTCGCCCGGTCCGTGGTCGCGAGGTAGTCGATGCGGAGGCTGGCGCTGTCGGTCAGCGAGTAGGTGACCTCGACGGCGAGGTTGCCGGGGTAGCCCTCCTCGCCGTCGGCGCTCGCGTAACGGAGGCGGAGGGCGGGCAGCGTGTCGCGGGTCGTGAGCTCGGCCGACCACAGGACGCGGTCGTAACCGACCTTGCCGCCGTGGAGATGGCAGGGGAGACCGCCGGGAGTGTTGTTGGTCGCGAGCGTGTGCTCCCGGCCGTCGAGCGTGAACTTGCCGCCGGCGATGCGGTTGCCGACACGGCCGATGAGCGCGCCGAAGAACGGCGAGTCCTTCGCGTAGCGCTCCGCGGAGTCGAACCCGAGGGCGACGTCGCCGAGGCGGCCGGCGCGGTCGGGCGCGAGGAGGCGGACGATCGCGCCGCCGAAGTCGGTGATCGCGACCTCGAAGCCGGAAGGGTGGCGGAGACGGTAGAGGTGGGCCTCGCGGCCGTCGGGAAGTTTGCCGAAGGATTGCACGGTGGGGGAAGTTAAGGGGAGCGCCTCAGCCGAAACCGCGAAGGACGGCGCGGCAACCACGATTGCGGATTTTATGCGGAGGCGCGGGGGGACTTTGACGGATTATCGGCCGCGCAAGGAGCGCTACTTTCCTCCTCCTACGCCCGCAACCGCTGGCTGCGCGCGCCGTCTCCCGATTCAATCCGCCTGCGCATGGACTCCATGAACCACCCCCGCTCCCGCTCGCTCCCCGGCCGGTCTTTTCCGGCAGTTGTTCTCCTGATTCTCTTTTCGTTGCTCGGCGTCGGGCTGCGCGGCGCGACCGCTCCGCAGGACGGGCCGGTCACCGAGCGACAGTATCTCTCGGGGCACGGGCCCGCCGACGCCGTGCCGTGGGAGTTCACGGTCACCGGCGGACGCCGCGCGAACGAGGCCACGACCATCCCCGTGCCGTCACACTGGGAGCAGCACGGCTTCGGGACCTACAACTACGGGCAGGAGCCGCGCAAGGGCGACGAGCGCGGGCTGTACCGGACCCGGTTTGCGGTTCCCGCCGCCTGGCGCGGCCGGCGCATCCGCCTCGTGTTTGACGGCGTGATGACGGACACCGCGGTGAAGATCAACGGACGTTCCGCGGGGCCCGTGCACCAGGGCGGGTTTTACCGCTTCAGCTACGACATCACTTCGCTCGTGAAACCCACCGCGGGTGGGACCGAGCCGGAAAATCTTCTCGAGGTGGACGTGTCGAAAGTGTCGGCCAATCCCGATACCGAGCGCGCGGAGCGTGGCGGGGACTACTGGGTGTTCGGCGGAATCTACCGGCCGGTTTACCTTGAGTCGGTGCCGGCGCAATCGATCGCCCGCGTCGCGATCGACGCGCGGTCCGACGGCGCGTTCTCGGCCGATGTGGTGCTCAGCTACGTGAGCACGGGCGACCGCGTCGAGGCGCAGATTGTGGGCGCCGACGGGCGTCCGGTGGGCGCGCCGTTGGCCGCGGCGATTCCCGGGGGTGGCGTCGGGTCGGTGCGTCTGACGGCGCGGATCGACCGGCCGGAACTCTGGACGGCGGAGACGCCGCGTCTGTACTCGCTGCGGCTTACGCTGCGCCGGGGCGAGGAGACCTTGCACACAATCGCGCAGCGGTTTGGCTTTCGCACCTTCGAGGTCCGCGCCGGGGCCGGTCTCTTCCTGAACGGGCAGCGCATTTTGCTGAAAGGCGTCAACCGGCACAGCTTCCGCCCCGAGACCGGCCGCGCCCTCACGCGCGACGACTGTTATGCCGACGTGCGCCTTATCAAGGCGATGAACATGAATGCGGTCCGCATGTCGCACTATCCGCCCGACGTGGATTTTCTGGAGGCGTGCGATGAGCTCGGGCTTTACGTGCTCGACGAACTCAGCGGCTGGCAGCACGCGCACGACACCGCGGTGGGCCGGCTGCTCGTCCGCGAACTCGTCGAGCGCGACGTGAACCATCCGAGCATCCTGTTTTGGGACAATGGCAACGAGGGCGGGTTCAACCGCGACCTCGACGGCGAGTTTGCCCTGTACGATCCGCAGCGCCGCCGTGTCCTCCATCCGTGGGATCCCTTCAGCGGGATCGACACGAAACACTATCTGCCCTTCGACGATCTGCTCCGCCGGCTGCGCGGCCCGAACCTCGTGATGCCGACGGAATTTCTCCACGGCCTCTATGACGGCGGGATGGGCGCGGGCCTCGCCGACTACTGGCA
>JAPLTR010000351.1 GCA_026398065.1 Verrucomicrobiota bacterium
GTGATGTCGGTGTGTGTCCCCAGCATGCGCAGCGCCTTGCCGGACGAATCGGACTCGACGATTTTACCGACCGAGCGAATCCATTTCCAATCTCCCGACTGCGCCCGTCTCCGGTATTCCAACGTGCGGGTCTGCCTGGTCGCGATGCATTCGTGAAAGGCGTTGGCGGCCGTCTCGCGGTCGTCGGGATGGATGCCGTCCATCCATTCCCGCGCCGACACTTTGAATTCCACCGGCTCCAGCCCGATGATCTTGGCATATTCGCCGCTGGCGCGCCCCTCGCCGGTTTGGACGTTGATGTCGAACCAGCCTTGTTTCGAGGCCTCCAACGCGAGCCGCAACCGCTCCTCCTGAATGCGCAGATTCTCCGAGGCTTCCCTGCGCCGGCTGATGTCGCGGATCGCGGTGACCAGACGTTTCTTTTCGGATACGTCGCTGGCCCGGAGCGCTATCTCCGACCAGAACAACTCGCCGTCGCTACGCCGGCTGCGCCAGACGAAAGTCTGCGGACCTTCCGCCACGGCGCGCCGCAACCATTCCAGTGCCTCCGTCTGCGAATACGGGCTAACACCAAGGCTGATATCGTTAATGGACAGTCGGAAAACTGCCGACCGGTCATGACCAAAAAGCGCACAGAAGCGGTCATTGACGTCGATCAGCGTGCCGTCGACCTCGCGAATCGACAGCGCGTCGCTCGTGGCGTTGAAGATTTGCCGGTAGCCTTGTTCACTGGCGGCCAGCTTTTCGGAGTACTGTACAAGCCGCCGCTGTTCCTGATCATAGGCCACCAGGATCAGCCGCACAATCACGATCAGCGCGAGGCTGCTGGCAAAGGCTCCGGACGACAGGTCAATCGTGCGGTCGGTCGGACTTTGAAACGGCACCAACAGCTCCGGGACAAAACGCTCCAGCACCAGCAACCCGCACACGTTGCACACCACGACGGCCGTACAGATCCGGCGGCGGAGCCCGTGAAAAATTGTCAAAGGGTAGAGGAGTATGGGGAAAAAGTAGTAGGGGATGCTCCCTTCCGAACCGGCATTCGCAAACCACACCAGGTTGAACATAACCATCACCACCCCGAAGAACCACCCTGGGAAATGACGGCCACGGAGCGACAGCCAAAAACAACCTCCACCGATGAGCCCGAGTACCGAATCCACGATGTTCACCAACCCCGGCAGATTCTGGAGCAGATTCATCGGCAACACCACCAGCAGACATAGCAGGCAGGTCGTCGCGGCAAAGAGGCGATAGAGCCGGACCTCCAACGTGACAGCCTCGTCGTGGACGATCGATCCGAGGAGGTGGCTGAACTTGGTCCGCATCTTCAAGATCTCCTACTAGGTGTCCCACGCAAGGCCAAGCCTTGATCCTACGTAAGGAGTTCTTCCGAAAATGGCATCGCACTTCTGAGTCGCCTCGGCTTGATTGTTGGAAGTTTCATGCCTGACCAAGCCATCCTTAACCACGCCGCGCAGATCCTCGGCGCAATTTCCGCCGACCAGCGCGCCGACACCGCCTTGCGTTTCTACTTTGAAGGGCATCGCTATCTCCAGCCGCCCGCCAAGCGTCAGATCAGCCACACCGTTTTCGTTTATTTTCGCTGGTTCTCCTGGCTCGACCCAAAGGACTCACCGCAAAAACGGCTGGAGCACGCCCTGGCGATGCACGAGCGCTTCACGGCCGACCCAAAGACGGTCAAGGCCGAAACCCTGGCCGTCCGCGCCGTGCCCACTTGGCTCGCCTCAGAAATGGACTTGCCGCCGGACTACCTCCGCCAACTCCAGCGCGATCCCGCCCTCTGGCTCCGCGCCCGTCCCGGGCAGCGCGAAGCCCTCGCGAAATCCCTCTTTGCCTGCGAGCCCAGCGACCGCGCGCCTGACGCCCTGCGCTTCACCGGGGTGCAGGACCTCTTCAAAACCGAGCAGTTCAAGACCGGCGAGTTCGAGATCCAGGACTTGGCCTCCCAACTCGTCGGCGTCGCCGCCGCACCTCAGCCCGGTGAGACCTGGTGGGACGCCTGCGCCGGAGAAGGTGGCAAAACCCTTCATCTCGCGGACCTCATGAAAAACAAGGGTGTGGTCTGGGCCACCGATCGCAACGAGCGCCGCATCGACACATTGAAACGCCGTGCCGCCCGCGCCAAGCTCTTCAACTATCGCACGGAATTCTGGGACGGCGGTTCCCGCCTGCCGTCGAAGACCAAGTTCGACGGCATCCTCCTCGATGCCCCGTGCAGCGGCGTCGGCACTTGGCAGCGTAACCCGCACGCCCGCTGGACGACGACTCCGGAGGACGTCCGCGAACTCGCCGCCACCCAGCTCGCCCTCCTCAACCATGTGGTCGTCGCGCTGAAGCCCGGTGGCCGCCTGATCTTCTCCGTCTGCACCCTCACCCGCAGCGAGACCACCGCCGTGGCCGAAGCGTTCGCCGCCACCCATCCGGAGCTCGAGCCCCTGCCGCTCGCCGCGCTCAATCTCCCGGGCTCCACCGTTTTTCTCTGGCCCCACGAGCTACGAACTCGGTCTCTGGGCCTCCGAACGGAAACTCATCGAGCGATTCTTTCCCGATCGCTCCGCTCCGCTCCTGGAAGCGGGTTGCGGGGCGGGCCGGGTGAGTATCGCGCTCTGGACGCTCGGCTACACGGATCTTACCGCCTTCGACTTCGCCGAGGAACTGGTCGACCAGGCCCGCAGCCTCGCCGCCGAACGCGGTGCCGACGCCGGCGCCCACTCCATCCGCTTTCTGCATGCCGACGCCACCCGACTCCCGGACGATTTTACCGTCTTTTCGGAAAATCCCAGGCCTCGCCGTCCCTCGACACGCGTCGGCAAGGCGACGCCGCGCTTCGCCGGAGCCTTGTTCATGTTTAACGGCCTGATGCAGATCCCCGGCCGCGACAACCGCCGCGCCGCCCTCCGTGAACTCCACCGCGTCTGCACGCCGGAGGCCCCCCTGCTCTTCACCACGCACGACCGCGACTCGTCGCCCACCGAGCGGGCACTGTGGCGGCTGGAAACGATCCGCTGGACACGCGGCGAACAGGACCCACGCCTCGTCGAATTCGGCGACCGCTATTTTGAGGAGGCCGGCACGGGCCGCACGTTTATGCACCTGCCAGACCGCCGCGAGATCCTCGCCGACCTCGCCGCGACCGGCTGGACACACGAGTTCGACGCGATGCGGAAAGAGGTCGCAAAGGAATCGCGCGCGGTCGTCGACTTTTCCGACGAGTGCCGGTTCTGGGTCGCCAGGAAACTCTAGCTTTTTCGGCCTCGCCTTAGAACCCAGTCTGAACCGAGAACGAGGCGCGGCTCGCGAGCTTGTCGCCGCTCCGGATGTCCCCGGCATAACCGAGGGAGGCGCTCCAATTCTTGGCAAAAAAGAGCGTGGCGGCTCCACCGAGTTCGACCCCGCGGCCATCCCCATCCTCCACGCTGATCGTCGTTGTGCGGGTAAAGTTATCAGCCAGTTTGCCTGACACCCCACGGTCGTTGCCGCCGATCTCTCCGTGCCAAGCCGCCCGGAAATCGAAGTGCAGGACCCGACCCGAGAGCTTCGTATCGGTCCCGAGATCGACGCCGACGCTGCCCGCGGAGCTCTTCGCCGACTGGCCATCGAAGGCCATCGAGTCGACCGGCACGTCCTTCTCGGTGTAGCCGTGGAGCTTGACGCGTTCCGTGCGCAGCCCGAGCCATGGCCGGAGGTTCACTCCCGACGTTTCGGCCGTCCACATCGCCTTGATCCCGGCGCCCCAATGGTCGCCGCTGGCCTTGCCGTTGGTTTGGAAGCCCGCAAACGCCGTGGTGCGGTGAATGCCTTTTACATCCAGATTGCCGTAATCCGCATCGATCGCGAACGACACCGGGCCGCCCCGCCAGATCCCGTAGACCCGACCGGTGAGATCTTCCAGCTTGTAGTTGCCGCCCCCGCGGTTGATCGACGCGTTGAGTCGGCCGGAATTGATCGCTCCTCCAGCCAGAAACCCGTCGCTGACCCGCATGTCGGCCCCGGCGGTCACCACCTGGGCCGTGTAGCTGAATTTCTGGCGATACCCGTCTGCCGAACGGTTTCCGTCGCCATAGTTAAAAGTCAGATACGCGTCGGCCCGGCCCACCGCACGATTCGTGGCCGCGACCTGGCCGATGCGCGCGTCGAGCGCACCCGCTTCGATTGACTGGAGCACAAACGCGGATGACGCCTGCGTCGCGGCGAACCCGAGCACCGGCTCGGGATTGAGCGCCTCGACGATCGCACTGGCGAGCAGCGCATGGGTCTTCGCCGTGGGGTGAATGTCATCGAAAAAGACATAGCCGCCCACATCAGCCCCACCACCGGCCGAGGCTGGCGCGATGGCGAACGAGGTGACGTTGCTGTAGCCGAGCAACTTGTAGTCGAGAACGATGCGGTCGAGCGCGCCCTGCAGATCGACATAAAGCACGTTCACGTCCGGCGCGGCACCGGCGATCGTGCGAAGCCGGTTGGTCAACTCGGCGTTGAAGGCTGTCGCGGCCCGCAGGCCGAAGGCCGCGCCGGTGGCGCCTGCCGCGAGCGAACGGGGCGTCGCCCCGAGGTTGGGCAATCCGCCCACGATAATGTTTTTGGCGCCGAATCCGATCAGCGATTGCACTCCGCCGGCTACGGTCGCGGCAGCCGACACGCCCGCCGCATCGATGGACGATGGATTGGTCGGAGTCGTCGGAGCGGAGAGCACGGAAATCATGTCGTTGGCCCCGAACAGCACCGTAAACAAATCTGTCTTGGTCGGCACGATGGCCCGCGACTGAAAGAGGCCGATCTGAACGGCCATTGAAGGCGGCAATGGGCTGGTTCCGCTGGCCGTTGCACCGCCGAAGGCAAAATTCAGACTGCTTTTCACGCTGGTGGGAGCCGTGGCCACGAGAGCCATTGAGTTCCCCAGCAACTCGGTGAACACACTTCCGTTCGAATAACGTCCTGCAACGTAGGGCGGGCGGGGTGTGGGCGCGCCCAGCGCACTCGTGGCGGCGAACAGGTTGCCACTGTCGCTGAGGCTGTCGCCAAACGTGTACTGATTGGTAAACGTGCGGTTTTGGGCGAGTCCGGTGGCCGAAAATACGATCAAAGCGGCGGCCGCTCCGCCCAGGTTCATGAGGGTTTTCATCGGTGGTCTAAGGGGTGTAAATCAACGAAAGGCGGTCTGGATGGGCGTGCAAGCCCCAAGGCCGGTCCGTTTTGAATCATCTTTCGCCAGACTTGCCCCCTGTCGGTCCACCCGTAGATTCGCCCCTTCATGTTTGCCGGACTCAATGATCGCGGGTGGCTCTGGGCCGCGGCGGGATTTTATCTCGCCGGCTTCGCGCTGGGCACATTTTCCCTCCTCCGCGGCGGCCGGCCCTCCGGCGCGGCGATGTACGTGCTGATCGCGGCGGGATATGCCCTCCAGCTCATGGGCCTCGGTCTCCGTGGTCGCGCCGTGGGCGGATGCCCGTTGGGCAATAATCTGGAGATCTATCAGTTCACCGCCTGGTCGGCCATTACGCTCTATCTCGTGATTGGCGTCACCTTTCGCACCAGCCTGCTGGGGTACTTCACCTCGTGCCTCGCGGCGGCCCTCACGGTGCTATCGCTCGCCATTCCTTCTTGGGATCCGGCACTGCGCACGCACATCTTCGGGGGCAACCAATGGATCGAACTCCACGCGGCGCTCGCGGTGTTCAGCTACGGGGTGTTCGCTTTGCTGGCGCTCACCTCGATCATGTTTCTCGCCCGCAACCACTCCCTCAAATCCAAACAGCTCGCCGGTTGGGTGTCGTTCCTGCCGTCGATCATCGACCTGGACCACATCGGGGTGCGACTCCTGGGCATGGGCGTGGCGATCCTGGCCACCTCACTGGCCGTCGGCTCGGTTTACTGGCTCCGCGACACCGCCAGCGCCAATCTCGTGAAGATAATTTGCACTGTCGCCGTCTGGGCCGCGTACACCGCCGCCCTCGGCCTCCGCCTCGGTGGCCGACTGCTCACCCGCCGCTTTGCCTGGACCTGCCTCCTGCTCTTCCCGCTCGCGCTGCTCTCCCTCGAAGTCGTCAATATGACCCGCCATCCTGCGGCCAGGCCTTCCGCGGCGACCGCCTTCGCCAAGCCATGAGCACCGACGGATTTTTTGTCATCGGGGCCACCCATCATCGTGCGCCGATTGAGGTGCGGGAAAAACTCTCCCTGGCCTCCGCCACGGCCGATGAACTGCGGGCGGAGCTCGCGGCGCTGCCGGGCATGCATGAATTCGCGATGCTGAGCACCTGCAACCGGATCGAGTTCTACGGCGTGGCGTCGCATCCCGACGCTGTTTCCAAGGTATCGGCGGCGTTCTGCGCCCGGCAGAATTTCGATGCGGCCGAATTCGAAAAGATCCGCCTCCTTCTCAGCGGCCGTGACGCCGTGCAACACCTCGTCGAAGTCGCCTCCGGTCTGGACTCCCAGATGATCGGTGAAACGGAGATCTTCGGCCAGGTGAAGGACGCCTATGCCAAGGCCCAGGAGCGGCGTTCGACCGGGCCGGTGTTGAACCGGCTGTTCCAAAAAGGCTTTCAGGCCGCCAAGCACGTGCGCACGCAGACGGCGATCACTGAGGGCCAGGTCAGCGTGGCCAACGTTGCGGTCGACCTCGCCCTCACCATCTTCGGCGGTCTCGCCAATACCCGTATCCTGCTGCTTGGCGCCGGTGAGATCGGTGAAAAAACAGCCAAGGCCTTCCAAAGCCGCGGTGCCGCCGCGCTCACCGTCGCCAGCCGGCGTTTCGAGCGGGCGATGGAGCTTGCAACGGCGCTCGGTGCCAGCGCGATGCCGTTCGAGCAATCCGAGGCGCGGCTGTCGGAGTTCGACATCGTCGTGTGCGCCACGTCCGCGCCCGATGCCGTCGTCTCCCACGCCGCCACCGCGGCCGCCATGCGCAAGCGCCCGGCCCGCCCCCTGTTTTTTATCGACCAGGCCCTGCCTCGCGACGTCGAACCGGCGGTGGCGACGCTGGAAAACGTCTTCCTCTACAACCTCGACGATCTCGCCAAGATCGCGGAGGAAAATCGCGCCGCCCGCGCCGTCGAACTCGTCAAGGCCCGCACCATCGCGGCCGAGAAGGCCGGCGCGTTATGGCAACAGGTCGCCGCGCAGGTTGCCGCGCTCGGGACCAACCGGGGTGCAACCTTTGCTCCCCCGCTCGCGCCGGCACCCCAGCGGAGCACGGAGTGACCGGGCCTACTTTCCCATCGCCGTCCGCGCACGTTCCAGCGCGGCGGCGAGTTCCTCGGTCTTCATCGGTTTCGAGATGTAGTCGTCCATCCCGGCGGCCAGGCAGAGTTCCCGGTCGCCCTGCATGGCATTGGCGGTGAGCGCGATGATCCACGGGCGTTCGGCCCGGACCGGCCACAGCGCGTTGATTTGCCGCGCCGCCTCGAGTCCGTCCATTTCCGGCATCTGCACATCCATCAACACCAGATCATAGCGCCGTAGCTTCGCCGCCGTGATCGCCTCGTGACCGTTGGCGGCGACATCCGCGCGGTAGCCGAGTTTGGCGAGCATCAGGAGGGCGACCTTCTGGTTGACCACATTGTCCTCGGCGAGGAGCACGGCGTCCGAACGCGTGATCTTCGCCGGGGACACAAACGGATGGGTGGACACCGGCTTCGTTTCCTTCGGGTCTGACTTAAATAGAGCGGCGACCACCTCGAACAACTGAGAGGGCTTGGCCGGTTT
>JAPLTR010000117.1:0-4132 GCA_026398065.1 Verrucomicrobiota bacterium
CCCGGAAGTCACGGCCGGATGCACTGCGCTCGCGGATGATCTTCGCAACTTTCGGCACGGCCTTGTCGACGATCGTCTCGGCGGCCGAGAGATATTTTTCGAGGTGCAGCGGCGAGATCGTGAGGACGTCCCCGATGTTGTCGAAGCCGTGACCGGTATCGTCGGTCGGAAACTCCACCTCGGCATTGAAATCAAACCCCATCAGGTCGCGGATCGTGTTGCGGTACTCGACGCGATTGAGCCGCCGGGCGGTGACGCGGCCAGGGTCCGGGTTCTTCGGATCGGTCTTGAAAGCCTCGTACTTGATCCAGTTCGCGAGCGTTTCCACTTCCGCGGGCGTGGGCCGGAGAATCTCGTCCTCTTCGCGCGGCGGCATGAGCCCGCCCCGGACGTTCTTCAGCACCTTCGACCAAAGGTCGTGTTTGGAGAGCATCTCTCCGACCGAAGCGAATTCGTCGAACGTGATGCTGCCTTTGCTGATGCCGTTGCCATGACAGTCGTAGCAATACTTCGCCAGGATCGGCTCGACCTTCGTGGTGAAGCTGGCCTTCGCCGCATCGTCGGCCGCCGCGAGCGAACCGGCCAGCCCACCGGCAGCGACGAAAAATCCCCACCGGGCGAAGGCGGACATTCGGGGCAAAGTGACGCGGGTGACGCTGGAGCAAAGCACGGTCGAAAGACGGACGAAGGGGGCAGAAGTGACGCTGCGCGTTTACCCACAAAAATCAACGTTCACCGCCCAGAGATCGAACAGGACCTTCCGCGCCTTGTGTTCCATCTGCTGCAACTGCGGGCTCTCGAAGATGATGTCGTTCGCCATCTTCTTGTAGAACGCCGCCTCGCGCTCGGCCCCCGAAGCGACCACCAGTTCGAAGCGGTAGCGGTTCGTCTTCGCCGTCATGAAGGTCTTCCGCTCGCGCAGCTTGCAGGCCCGGATGAAGGCGCCGATTTTCTGCGAAAAGACGCTCTCCAGCCGGTCGGTGCGGATGGCCGCGATCAACTCGTCGAGCCACTGCTGGCGTTCGGCGTCGATCCCTTCGCTCGCCGCCCACGCCTCGACGCGTTCGATCGTGAGGAAACCCGCCTTCACCCCGTCGACGATGTCGTTGAGCGAGTAGGCCGCGTCGTCCGCCCAGTCCATGATCTGACACTCGACGCTCTTGAATCCATTGAGTTTCTCGCCGACATGCAGGGCATCGGGGATCTTCGCGTCGCCGAAGACAAACGCCCGGTGCCGCTCCTGCGGATCGTACAGGAAGTGGTTGTGCGGCGGCGTGGGAAACTCGCGGAAGAGCTTCTTGTACTTCAGCACGCCGTCGAGGAGCGCCCGGGTCGGCATCATTCCGCGCACGCCCGACTCGTTCTGGTACATCGTCTCCGTGAGGAGGTGCAGCGTCTGCGCGTTGCCCTCGAAACCGCCCCACTTCACCATCAGCTCCTGCGACGTCCGCTCGCCCGAGTGTCCGAACGGCGGATGGCCGAGATCGTGCGCCAGACACACCGCTTCGACGAGGTCGCTGTCGATGTGGAAATCGTCCCGCAGGGGCGCGCCCCGCGAATGCAGAAAGGCGCAGATGGAACGGCCGATCTGCGCGACCTCCATCGAGTGCGTCAGCCGCGTGCGGTAGAAATCGTATTCGCCCGAGAGAAAGACCTGCGTCTTCGACTGGAGCTTCCGGAACGCGTGCGCGTGGATGATGCGGTC
Organism: Verrucomicrobiota bacterium; assembly: GCA_026398065.1. GTDB lineage: Bacteria > Verrucomicrobiota > Verrucomicrobiia > Opitutales > Opitutaceae > GAS368. The sequence continues at coordinate 1,706 of JAPLTR010000117.1, forward strand.
GCGGTCCATCTGGAACGGCGTGCGGTAGTCGCGGGCGCGACCGCCATCCAGGGTCTCGTTGTCGAACGCGTTGTAGAAACGGTTGGTCATCGGGTTTCGTTTCGACACGAACCGCCCTGCGCCCACGATGCAAACCCTTATGCGCCCCCTGCTCCGCCTGTTCCTCGTCTGCGCGCTGCTCGCACCCGCCCTCGCCCGCTCCGCCGAGTCCGCCTACCTCGTCGCCTCGGACCTGCTCAAGGTGAAACAGGTGGAGGCGCCCGCGCTCTCGCCCAACGCCCGTTGGGTCGCCTACGTCGTGCGCTCCATCGAGCCAAAACCCGAGTCAAAGGACGACTGGGTGTACCAGACCCACCTCTGGATCGCCGCGACCGATGGCTCGTCGCCCCCGCGCCAGCTCACCTTCGGCACCGCCAGCGACAGTGCGCCCGCCTGGAGCCCAAAGGGGGACCGCCTTGCCTTCGTCCGCACCGTCGAAAAGGAAAAGCCGCAGATCCGCCTCCTCTCGCTCGCCGGCGGCGAATCCGCCCCCCTGACCAAACTCGACTCCGGCGCCACCGCCCCGCGCTGGTCGCCCGATGGCACTAAGGTTCTTTTCACCTCCTCGCTCACCTACGCCCAAGTTCGCGACGCCCTTGAAAAAGCCGGGGCCGATTCCAGGCCTCGCTGGTCCACCGAAAAGCCGGGCCGCACCGCCAACGACACCCGCTCCTATGATTCCAAGAAGAAGCCCGCTGATCCGGCAAAGCCCGACGCCGCGCCCGCCTTCCCCGCCGCCAAGCCCGATGGCACCCGGCAGGAGCGTCGCGAATGGCTCGCCAAGAATGAGGCGGACGGCAACCCGCGGCCCCTGCACCGGTTGAACTTTCTCGACGAGCGCGACATCAATTCCGAGCAGACGTTCGCCCATCTGTTCCTCCAAGAGCTGCAGGAAGGGGCCGCGGCCAAAGACCTCACCCCGGGCTACACGAGCTTCGCCGGCGGCGAGTGGATGCCCGACGGAAAATCGGTCCTCTGCTCCGGTCCACGGAAACTCGACGAACACCCCGACCGCAGCGAGTTCACGGCGCTCTACGTCGCCGACGCGGCCGGCGCGGGAGTGAAACTCTTTCTCGACCTCAACGGCTACAGCACCGCCAACGCCACCCCCTCGCCCGATGGCCGGCTCGTGGCCTTTACCGCCACGCTCGGCGAGTCCTTCAGCTACGCCCAGGCCGTGGTGGGCGTGGTTCCGTCTTCCGGGACTGGCACGCCGCGGCTGCTCACCGAGAAAGTCGACCGCTCCGCCGGGAACCTCCACTGGAGCGATGACAGCAGCTCGGTCAGTTTCGTCGCCCCCACCGACGGCGGGTTTCCGCTCTACCGCGTCTCAGTCGCGACCGGCGCCACCGACCGCCTCTCGCCCTCCCTCGAATCCGGCGTGCGCGCCTACGATCTCGCCCGCGACACCCTCGTCCAGGTCCTGACGACCCCCGCCAATCCCTCCGAACTCTACGTCGGCCCCGCCGACGCCAAGACCGTCAAACCCCTCACCGCGCTCAACACCGCTTGGCTCGGCGGAAAAAAACTGAGCGCCTATGAACCCCACTCTCTGACACTCCGCGACGGTCTCAAAATCCAATTCTGGACCATGAAGCCCTCGCCCTTCGACACCGCCAAGAAATACCCGCTCCTCCTCAATATCCACGGCGGCCCGTCCGCGATGTGGGGCCCCGGCGAGGAAAGCATGTGGTTCGAATTCCAATACTTCGCCGCGCAGGGCTATGCGATCGTCTTCGCCAATCCCCGCGGCTCCGGCGGCTACGGCTACGAGTTTCAGCACGCCAATTATCAAAATTGGGGCACGGGTCCCGCCGGCGATATCCTCGCCGCCGCGGATTTCGCCGCGCAGCAGCCGTTCGTGGACCCCAAGCGCCAGGTCGTCACCGGCGGATCCTACGGCGGCTACATGGTCGCGTGGATCGTCGGTCACGACCAACGTTTCTCCGCCGCCGTCGCCCAGCGCGGCGTGTACGACCTCCTGACCTTTTTCGGCGAGGGCAATGCCTGGCGACTCGTCCCGCGCGCCTTCGGTGGCTACCCGTGGCAGCCGGAAACCCGTCGCATCCTCGAGCGTGAGTCCCCGCTCACCTACGTCGAGGCCATCAAGACTCCGCTCCTCATCCAGCATGGCGACAACGACCGCCGCACCGGTTTCGTCCAGAGCGAGATGCTCCTGCGTAGCCTCAAGGTACTCAACCGCGACGTCGAGGCTGTCCGATATCCGCGCGCCACCCACGAAATGAGCCGCGCCGGAGAACCCAGGCAGCGCCTCGACTCGCTTATCCGCTACGAAGAGTTTTTCCGCCGCTACATCGGCGAAAACTGAACCATGCCGCGGACCGCCTTCACCACCCCCCTTGGCACCTGTGCCGTCGCCTGGGACGA
>JAPLTR010000117.1:4147-9114 GCA_026398065.1 Verrucomicrobiota bacterium
GCCTCACGCGCTTCGAACTCCCCGAGGCCGCGCCGCTGCCTCACGACCTCGTCACCCCGCCCCCCGAGATCTCCGCCCTTGTCACCCGCGTCCAGCGCCACCTTGCGGGCGACGCGCAGGACTTCTCCGACCTGCGCTACGACTTTGCCCGCCTGCCCGAATTCCATCAGGCGGTGCTGCGCGCCACCCTCGCCGTGAAATCCGGCCACACCGCGACCTACGGTGACCTCGCGCGCACGCTGGGCCAGCCGCCCGGCGCCAGCCGCGCGGTCGGCACCGCCCTCGGCGCCAACCCCTGGCCCCTCCTCATTCCCTGCCACCGCATCGTCGCCGCGGGCGGCAAGATGACCGGCTTTTCCGGCCCGGGTGGCGTCGCCACGAAAGTCCGCCTCCTCGCCCTCGAAGGCGCGCAACTATTGTAGCAGCTCGTCTCGTCCGCGCCCGGCTCGATCCCCCTCGCAGACAGCTTGCACGCGCCCCCTCGTCCCCGCCAACCTGCCCGCGTGAAAACCCGCCGCGCCGCCTCACCCGCCCCCACCGCCCTGCCTTCCGCACCGCTGCGGCGTCGCCTCGAAAAAGCCGCCCGCACCGCCGTCAAGGCCTCCTATTCGCCGTACTCAAAATTTCCCGTCGGCGCCGCCATCCTGTGCGGGTCCGGAAAAATCTTCACCGGCTGCAACGTGGAGAACGCCTCCTACGGTCTCTGCAATTGTGCGGAGCGCACCGCGATCTTTTCGGCTGCGGCGACCGGCGAGCGCGTGGTCACCGCCGTGGCCGTCTACACGCCCACCGTGACGCCGAGCAGCCCCTGCGGCGCCTGCCGCCAGGTGATCAACGAGTTCGGCCCCGATGCCATCGTCATCAGCGTCTGCGATGGCGCCGACCGTATCGAGACCACGCTGTCCGCCCTGCTGCCTGACGCCTTCGGCCCGAAGAATCTGCTTTAAGTCAGGCTGCGCGCACGCCCCCGCCCCTGCAGACGCAGGCGATCAGTCCCCTCCAAGCATTCCGCGCTCGCGCGATCGCGCCTCCGCCGGCCCCGGCTCCGGCGCGAGGATGTGACCGCCCTCGTTTTCCAAAACCTGTTCGGCCTTCGTCAGCGGAGTGCCGGGTGGGGCGTTCGGCCTAGTCATCGCCAAGGGATCCAACGCGCGTTCCAGTGCGCTCGCGTCCATCAACGCGCGACCGAGGACCACCTCCCGCAGCGTCTTGCCGTTCGCAAACGCCTCTTTGGCCACGCTCGCAGCGACATCGTAACCGAGGTGTGGCGTCAGGGCGGTGACCAGCATCAGCGAGTTCTCCATGAGCGCATGGCAACGCGCGGCATCCGCTTCCAGTCCGGCGACGCACTTCTCAGCAAACACCCGCGCGCCAGCCGCGAGGCAGTGGATCGATTCGTGCAGGCAGTGCGCGATCAGCGGCAGGGTTGCATTGAGTTCGAGCTGTCCTTCGCGCCCGCAAGCCATGACCGTCTGCACCAGCCCCTGCGTGTAGAGCCCGACCTGCACCATCATTTCACACAGCACCGGGTTCACCTTGCCCGGCATGATGGATGAGCCCGGTTGCATCGATGGCAGGCGTAGCTCCGCAAACCCGGCCCGCGGCCCAGAGGCCAGCAGGCGGAGGTCGTTCGCGATTTTGGTCAGGCTCGCCGCCACCGCGGCCAACACCCCGGCCACCTCGACGCAGTCGTCGCGCGCCGCCTGCGCCTCGAAATGATTCGGTGCTTCCTGAAACGCGATGCCTGTCTCCTCGCTAAGGATACGGCAGACCGTAGCGGCAAATTCCGGATGGGTGTTCAGGCCCGTGCCCACCGCCGTCCCGCCGACGGCGAGCTCCGAAAGGGCTGCGATCCCCCGCCTCACGCGCTGGTCCGCCTTGCGCACCTGTCGGGCATAGCCGGAGAATTCCTGGCCCAGGGTGAGCGGGGTCGCATCCATCAGATGGGTTCGTCCGATTTTGACGATCCCGGCAAAGTCCGCGGATTTTGCTTCGAGTGCATCCGCCAGTGCGACGAGTGCCGGCCCCAACTCCTGGCGCAATGCCACCGCCACGCTCACGTGCAGCGCCGTGGGGATCACATCGTTGGACGACTGGCCCAGATTTACATCGTCGTTCGGATGCACCGCCAGCCCGTTGCTCACCACCGCGCCCGCCAGGTGGGTGGCGCGGTGTGCAATCACCTCGTTTGCGTTGGTGTTGGTCGACGTGCCCGAGCCTGTCTGAAACACATCGACGGGAAACTGGGCGCCGTGGTGCCCGGCGGCGATTTCCCGGGCCGCCTCCTGAATCAGCCGGCCCTTGTCGGCGGACAGTCGGCCCAGTTCCACGTTGGCCCGGGCCGCGGCGAGTTTCACCAACCCCAGCCCGCGAATGAAAGCCGGCGGCATGGGCCGTCCGCTGATCGGAAAATTGCCCACGGCCCGCTGGGTCGATGCGCCCCAGAGCGCCTCGTCCGGCACCAACACTTTTCCGATGGAATCGATTTCTGTGCGCATAGTGGGTCGATCGTTTTCAATTACGTTTACGCTGCGCTCACAGACCCTGAAAAGGCCCGGCGGTGCGGTTGCCTGCACGCGTGGCTCTTGCCGCTGCGACCCCTCACGCTCATACTGCCCTCTCCTGATGAAAACTTCCACGGTCCTCCTCGGCCTGCTTCTCGCCGCTCTCCCGCTCTTCGCTCAGCCGGCCCGTCCCGTGATCGGTGTCGACCGCGCCTACCTCGACCCCGCCGTTTCGCCCTGCAAGGACTTCTACGCCTACGCCAACGGCGCCTTCGACCGGGTCGCGATCCCCGGCGAATACGCCTCCTACGGCGTCAACCAGGAGATCGACGAACGGACCTTTGCGACGCTCAAGGCCATCCTCGAAAACGCCGCGAAGTCCGGCGGGCCCAAGGGCAGCGTCGCCCAGCGAGTGGGAGACTTCTTCGCTGCCGGGATGGACGAGGAGACCATCGAACGGGAGGGCCTGAAACCGCTCGCGCCCTGGTTCGCGGAGATCGCCGCCATCATTACTATTTCACCGAGGGCGCGGAGGCCGAGGACATCCGTCGCGCCTACGTCGCGCATGTGGCGAAGATCTTCACGCTGGCCGGAGACCAGCCGGCGGCTGCCGCGACCGCCGCCACCGCTGTCATGGCACTGGAAACCAAGCTCGCCAAAGCCTCCCGCACGCTCGTCGAACGCCGCGATCCGGAGAAAAACTACCACAAGCTCGAACGCTCCGCCCTGCCCGCCCTCGCCCCCGGTTTCGACTGGGAACTGTTTTTCGCGCAACTGCCCTTGCCCGCGACGGAGAAGACCGTGCTCGTCGGGCAGCCCGAGTTCTTCCAGGCGCTCGGCGGCCTGCTGACCTCGGAGCCGCTGGCCGACTGGCGCACCTACCTGCGCTGGCACCTGCTGCGCCAAACCGCCAGCTACCTCGGCCGCGCCTTCGTCGACGAGCGCTTCGCGTTCTACAGCCGGAAACTTTCCGGCACCACCGAACAGCGCCCGCGTTGGAAGCGCGTCATGGCCGCCACCGACTCCGCCATCGGCGAGGACCTCGGCCAGTTGTACGTGAAGACCACGTTCAGTCCCTCCGCCAAGGCAAAGGCGCTGGAGATGGTGAAGTTCCACCTCGAGGCCATGCGGGGACGCATCCGCGCCGCGACCTGGATGAGCGAGCCCACGAAGGCGGTCGCGTACAAAAAGATCGACACCATGCGCACGAAGGTCGGCTACCCCGACCGGTGGCGCGACTACACCGGCCTCGAGGTCTCGCGCCGCGCCTACGTCCTGAACGTCCTCGCCGGCTCCGCCTTCGAGACGCGCCGCCAGCTCGCCAAACTCGGCCGGCCTGTCGACCGCAACGAGTGGCTGATGACGCCGCAAACCAACAACGCCTACTACGAGCCCACGCTCAACGAAATGTGTTTCCCCGCCGGCATCCTGCAGCCGCCGTTCTTCGACGAGAAGGCCGACGACGCCACCAACTACGGCGCCCTCGCGTCCACCATCGGCCACGAGCTCACCCACGGCTTCGACGATCAGGGCCGCCAGTACGACTGGGAGGGCAACCTCAAGCCGTGGTGGAGCGACGAGGACGTGAAGCGCTTCGAGGCCCGCGCCGAGCTCGTCGCGAAGCAATATGACGCGTACGAGCCGCTCCCCGGCCTCCACCTCAACGGCCACCAGACCCTCGGCGAGAACATCGCCGACGTCGGCGGCCTGCGTGTGTCCTACGAAGCATTCAAGCTCGCAACCAAGGGAAAGAAACTGGAGCCGGTCGACGGCTTCACCCCCGACCAGCGCTTCTTCCTCGCCTTCGCCCAGGGCTGGCGCACCAACGACCGCCCCGAGCAGCTGCGCCTCGCCGTGACCAGCAACCTCCACAGCCCCGCGCGCTGGCGCGTGCTGGGCCCCGTCGCCAATTTTCCCGAGTTCCGCGCCGCCTTCGGCTGCTCCGAGCCGGTCGCAAACGCGACGCCGATCTGGTAGGCGCGGAAGGGCGGGCTTCCGCCCGCCCATTTTATGCCGCTTGGACTTCTGAGGTAGGGACGACTCTCCGAGTCGTCCGCCTCAGGAAATTCGCCCGCGCGCAGTGCGCTCGATCATGGACACCCTGCCGCTCCACCCTCGCGCTCACGCCGTGAAGAAATCCCGCACCGTCGCCACCACCTGCGCGCGCGGGACCTCGATCTCGTTGCGCAGCGTGAGGTCGCGGAGCTTCACGACCCCCTTCGCGAGTTCGTCGCCGCCGTAGATCAGCGCGATCTTCGCGCCGGACTCCGCCGCAGTCTTGAACTGCTTGCCGAAGGCGGCCTCCTTCATCGGATAGTCCACGCGGTAGCCCGCCGCGCGCAGCGCGTGGACATCGCCAAACGCCGCGAGCCGTTCCGCCTCGCCGCCGATCACGCAGTACACGTCGGGCGCCTGCACAAACGTCGGCATCAGCCCGCGCTGCTCCAGCAGCAGGGCAAAGGT
>JAPLTR010000877.1 GCA_026398065.1 Verrucomicrobiota bacterium
TCGGGGGCCGGGGCGGCAGCGGCGTCGGGCGCCGCGGCGCCTTCGGCCGCGGGGGCGGCTTCGGCGGCGGGAGCGGCGGCGGCCTTCGCGGGCGCGCCGGTCAGCTTCCACGTGTAGCGCGTGGTCTTCTTCATCTTCTCGAGCCACTGGTTCACGACCTCGGGGTCGCGGATGGTCTCGATCCGGCTGCGGAAGGCCTCCAGCGACATCCGCGCGACCTTGGCCGCGTGGTGCTGCTGCACGATCTGCGCATAACGGTGGTAGTTGGGCGGCCCGAGCAGTTCGCCCGTGATGCCGCACTTGTTGATCACCTGGTAGTTCCCCTTCGGCGGGTCGACCTCGACCTCCGCCTTGTCGAAGAACTTGTCCAGATGGTTCGCCATCACGTGCGCGACCGCCGCTTCGTCGGTCTCGAAGGGCAGCGCGTCCGGCACGGAGATGTGGAAGACCGGCTTCGCCGGCGCGGCACCCGCCGCACCCTCGGCCACCGGCTTGCGGGCCACGACCACCACGAAGCGGTCGGTCTTGGCCACCACCGTGCGCGCGATCTCGAAGAGCTCGATCGTGCGGCACGACTTGCGGATGGTCTGCACCAGCGTGTTGAAACTCGTGTCCTCCGGATAGAAGGTGACGTTGAAGAACGGGCTGTCGTACGGGCCGTACTGCGGGCGCTCCTGCGGCTGATCGCGGCCGCCGCCGTAGCGCGGGCCGCCACCCCCGTAGCCGCCACCGCCACCCGGGCCATCGCGACGGGGACCGCCGCCGTAGCCGCCACCGCCGCCGGGGCCGTCACGACGCGGACAGCCGCCACCGGCGTACTCACGGCGCTCGGGCGCCGCACCGCCGCCACCAGGGGCCGCGGGCGCGCTCGGGGCGCCACCGCCGGCCGGAGCATCGGGCCGGCGAAACGCCCGCCGGTCCCGGTTCATCGGGGCGCCACCGCCCGGGCCGTCACGACGGTCTTCGCGTCGCGGACGATCTGCGCCCGGCTCGCGTCGGTCGGAGGGGGACGATTTGTCCTGCGTCCATTGCGTGCCGAAGCTGAACCCCTGAAGTTGGGTCAGATCGAGTTTGTTGAAATCCGCGGGCGGATTTTCCTTGGGAGCGTTGTCGTCCATGTAGTCCGAAAGTCCCGCCGGAGCGGGACGAAGTTAGCTAGGTAGTGCTTGGGCCGTTCGTAATCGCCGCGGAGTGTCCACGGCGAAGAGGGGTACTGGCAAGCAGTTTCCCCGCAGGTTCCACCGCTTTCACGCCATCCCCTCTCTCCCGACCCGGCCGCGGAAAACACCCCAGCCGGCCCATCCGCCCTGCGTTTTGCCCGGCTCCGCCCTTGATTTGGCCCCCGACCCTCCGCCATACGATGAGCCGCGTCTCCGCCCTGCCCCGACCCCGCGCCCCCCACTTTCCCCCATGAAAGCCCTCCTCCTCACCGCCCCCAGCCAGCTCGACCTCGTCGATTTCCCCGCGCCCACCCCCGCGGCCGACGAAGTCCTCGTCCGCATCCGCGCCTGCGGCATCTGCGGCAGCGACATCCACGGCTGGGACGGCTCGACCGGCCGCCGCCAGCCCCCGCTCATCATGGGCCACGAGGCCTCCGGCGAAGTCGTCTCCGCCGGCCCCCGCGTGGAAAAATGGCGCGCCGGCGACCGCGTGACCTTCGACTCCACCATCTATTGTGGCACCTGCCGCTTCTGCCGCCACGGCCAGATCAACCTCTGCGAAAACCGCCGTGTCGTCGGCGTCTCGCCCACCGAATATAAACAGCACGGCGCCTTCGCCGAGTTTGTCGCCGTCCCCGAGCGCATCCTCTACCGCCTCCCCGACGCCCTCCCGTACGACCAGGCCGCGATGATCGAGCCCGTCTCCATCGCCGTCCACGCCGTGCAGCGCATCAAGATCGCCCCCACCGACACCGCCGTCGTCGTCGGCAGCGGCATGATCGGCCTCCTCGTGATCCAGGCCCTCCGCTGGGCCGGCGCGCAACGCATCGTCGCCGTGGACCTCGCCGACAACCGCCTCGCCCTCGCCCGCCGGCTCGGCGCCACCCACGCCTTCAACCCCTCGACGGCCGACGTCGCCGCGGAAGTCGCCCGCCTCACCGACGGCCTCGGCGCCGACGTCTCGCTCGAAGTCGTCGGGGTGACGCCCACCGTCAACCTCGCCCTCGCCGTCCTCAAGCGCGGCGGCTCCTGCGTGCTCGTCGGCAACCTCTCGCCCAAGACCCAGGACTTTCCGCTCCAGGCCGTGGTGACCAAGGAGCTCACGGTGACGGGCACCTGCTCCAGCGCCGGCGAGTATCCGCTTTGTTTGGACCTGATCGCGCGCGGCGTGATCGACGTGAAGCCGATGATCGAGACGGTGGCCCCGCTCGAGGACGGCGCCGCCTGGTTCGCCAAGCTCAGCGCCAAGGACGGCGGCAAGTACATGAAGGTGATCCTGCAGCCCTGAGGCTTGGACGAGGTTGGATTTGGTCGGATTCACTTGGATTTGCCCGTCCGCTCCATCGCCGCACCCGCCGAAGGGTGCGATTGGGCCGTGCCTGCCATGGAGGGCGTCCGGCTTGCGGACGCCTCCGGGAAACGTCGCACCAAGCCGCGGATTTTCCCCGGGAGCGCGGGCCGCCGGCCCGCACCAGACCGGCGCAAGGTCCCGGATTTTCACCGGAGCCAACGGAGGCCACGGAGAAACGCGCCCGGCGCAGCTCTCCGTGCTCTTCGTGTCCTCCTGTTCCATCCGATGGGTTTGATCTGCTAAGGTTGGATTCACTTGGATTTGGTCGGATTTGCCCGGGCCCGCCATCGCGGAACATGACAGCGGATGCGATTGGGCCGTGCCCGTCATGGAGGGCGTCCAGCTTGCGGACGCCTCCGGGAAACATCGCACCCCGGCGCCGGCAAGACAGGCGCCCTCCACGATCCGGCTCCACCGCGGTTTTCCTTTTCGTGTCTTTCGTGTGTTTCGTGGTTCCTCTCCTCCGGACTGCTTCGGTCCGTTTTTCCGTGTCTTCCGTGTGTTCCGTGGGCCCTCCTCCGATGCCTGAATCCATGTCT
>JAPLTR010000244.1 GCA_026398065.1 Verrucomicrobiota bacterium
CAAAGGGAGTTGGGGGATTGGACGATTCGGGGGCCGTCCGGCGTGAGGGGAACACTCCGGAGAGCTCACCGCGCAGTTTGCAGCTCGCGGCGATCTCGTTCCCTACAAAAATCCCCCGCTGCCCGAACGCAATGAATAATCTCTGGGATAAGTCGCTGACCGGCCGAAATGGAACGACTCCTCTCCGCGCGCGCCTCAATCACGCGGGGGAGCCCATCCGCCCAACACCTTGCCGACATTACGCAGATCGGCTGCCTCATCCGCACCGATCTGGCGTGACGCGGGCAACCGACCGCCAACGTCGAGCGGTTTGCCCGCAAGGTCCACGCTGTGGTACTCAAGGAAGCGGATCTGGGGCGCGGGACCCGGGGCGGAAGCCCCCGGCGCCTTGTCGAGCTGCCAGCCGACCGGCAGAATGTGAGAACCCATCGCGCAGTCGATGAAAGCGACATGACTGTGCGGAAACCGGATCGGTTCGATCCGCGCGAGCACGTAGCGCTCGATGTTGGAGGCGCCCGTCAACCGGCAGTCCACGAAGACGTAGCCGGGGGTGTCGGCGCCGTTGCGCGACTGCACGAGGTAGCCGTTGTACACCGAGTGAAACGTGCACCGATCGAAATAAACCGTGCCGCCGCCCCACACGTAGTCGACATCGCCCTCGACGTAACAGTCGCGCACATACACCCGGCCGTCGAGCCGCAGCGTGTCCTGGAAACTCCTGAAATCGCAGTGGCGCAGGACCACCCGGTCCGCATGTACGCGGATGGCCTCGGCCTGCGTGCCGCCCTTCGGGGTCGTGTTGTGCAGCGTGAGATTTTCCAGGATGAAATCGTCCGCCTCGGCGGAGAACATCTCGCGACGGCGGGGATTGAGGGCGGCGTTGTTGGTCGCGGCGATGACCGTGCCCTGGCGGTCCTCGCCGCGCAGCGTGAGGTTCTTCTTCTCGCGCGCGACGACGACGAGTTCGGCGTAGGTGCCCTTGCGCACCAAAATGGTCGTGCGCGACGCCGACCCATTGGGCACAGCGTCAACCGCAGCCTGGATGCTCTTGAAGTCGCCCGAGCCGTCGGCGGCGACGACCCAGTCTTTGCCGAAAAGGTCCGGAGCGGAAAGCAACGCGGCAAGGAGGGCGAACCGGACGAGGGGCGTCATGGGAAAGCGAGACGCACCGACACGGGAAGCGTGACGGTGCGGAGAGGGTCAAACGCTCAGGGCACCTCGTAAAACTCGATCAGCGCGGAACCGGTCGAGCTGTCTGCGCTCGTCACCTGCGCCGAATAAAGACCCGGTGCGAGCGTGATGAGCAGCGCCGCATCGGCGGCACCGAAGGTGAGCGGGAAGGCACCTACTTCGTTGCTGGCGCCGGTGATGGCGATCGCGTCGGCACTGGTGCCGACGCCGGAGCTCTGGGCTACAAGTCGCGCCCCCTGATAGAGCGAGAGCACGGGCCGCGCGAGGAACCCCGTCACACCGGCCTGCGCGAGGCTCGGACCGACGGCGCGGACCAGCATGCGCTTCGGCACACTGCCGGCGACCGCCACACCCGCAATCAGAGTGTTGTCCCCTGAGCCGGCGACCGCGAGGGTCGAGAGGTTGACCAGGCGTTGGCCGGCGGTGCCGGAAGTGATATCATAGACCTCCACGAGTCCGACTCCCGCGGTACCTGCGGTCGCACTGGTCATCGCGGCAGTGTAGGCCCCGGGGTTCAGCCGCAGGCGGATCGCGGAATCCGCCGCTGCGGCCGGAAGCGGAAACGCCCCCGCCAGCACGGCCCCCGCCGCGATGTCGGCGGAGTTGAGGGCGGTGCTCCACTTGGTGTTCGAAGCGATGACCGCTCCGCCGCTGTACAGATCGAGCTTGGGCGCCGCGAGGGCATTGGTGACCCCGAAGGTCGAGAGCGTCGGGCCGATGCCGCGGATCAGCACATCGACCGGAGTGTCCCCGGTGAGGACGAAACCCACCGTGGACGAGCCACCGGCGGCGATGGCGGATCGCGTAGAGAGTTCACGGAAGCGCTGTAAACCCGCAACGGCATCGTTGGCTCCGCCGAAGGTGACGCTGCCCGCCGTGCCGGAAATCGCGCCTGCCGCCACCGTGCCTGCGACGGACTGACCACCGATGGTCGCGGCGAGTTTGCCGGCGGAGTCAATGGTGGCGGTGCCGGCGGAAAGTTGCGCGCCGGCCTGAATCAGGACGTAGGCCTGGCCGCCACCGCCCACGATCACATAGGTGGTCGCTGAACCCTCCGCGACTCCAGCCTGGTAGAGACCGGCGATCGCGGCGGTCGCCCCGCTCGACCGCGCGCCGGTCAACGCGAGGCCGGACAACGTGCCGGCGACCGCACCATTGGGATCGATGACCACGTCGCCCACGCCCGTGAGATTGGCGGTGAAGCGGGCGCGGCCGTTGGCGTCGACGACAACCTTGCGCGCGAGATAGGCCGTCCCACCGCTGTTGCCGAGGAAAACGCCCGTGCCGTCGTCGCGCACGAAGAGAGAGAAGGTCCCGCCACCCGCGATCGTGCCAAAATAGGTGCCGCCAAAACGTCCGCGTTGCACGGTGAGCATGGCGGGCGCGGTGGTGACGGAGCCCGCGGAGTTTGTCACCTGCACCGTGTAGCGGCCGGCCGCGGTGGCCTGGACATTGGGCAGCACCAGCGTGGCATCCGTCGCGCCGGCATACGCGGGTGCGCCGACCGGGGTGAAGCCAATGAACGAGTCGAGCGTGAGGGTGACGGCCGACGCGCTCGTGTTGAGGAACATGAAGCCGAGTTGGTTGAACGAGGTGGCGGCGGGCGGCACGTCGGGATTCGTGTACGCGCTCTGGCTGAAGCCCGCGCCGCGCAGCCACACCCCGGCGACGGCGGTGCCGGAGTTCGTCCCGAGCGAAACGCCCGTGGCGCTGCGGACGAGCCGGAGGGTGACGGTGTAGGGCACATTGTCGCTCAGCGAGCCGGTCTGGTCGCCCACACCCGTGCCGAGGCTCGCGAAGGCCGTGCCCGTCGCGTTGAGGAGACTGGGCGAGGCGCCGTTGCCGTTGCGACGACGGAGTTCCATCGCGCTGCCGCCGGCGGCGCGTCCGTTGATCCAGGTGAAGTAGCCGCCGTCGTCCGCGAAATCGGCACCGGAGTTCGTCCCGTTGTTGTTGAAGAGTCCGACACCGACCGCTCGCGTGCCGGCGGAGATATTCGACAGACCGCCGGTGGTCGTGAAGTTCAGGGAAACCTCGGCGATCGTGCCCGGGGCGGCACCGGTGAGATCGAACGGCACGAAGCTGGTCGTGTAGAGCGTCACGCGCTGGCCGGCCGGAATCGTCACCGAGACCTTGCCGTCGGCGGAGGGAGCCACCGCGCGCGACGAGGTCTCGTCAAACGCGCTCCAAGCGAGTTGCGCAGGTGCCGGAGAGGCGGCCGGGGCGGTCACCGGCACACCGTCCTTGAACCATTGATACGTCGGCTGCGGCGCGCCGGTGGCGACCACGGAAAGGCGGACGTTGGCGCCGGGGTTCACGACCTGTGAAACGGGCGAAACTTCGATGGTCGGCGCGAGCTTGGGCGCCCATCCGCCGAGGACGAACGCGGGATCGCGATACTTGGCAGCCGTGTCGGCGTCGATTTGCTTGGAGGAGGAGAGCCGCTTGCTCACATCGAGCGTCGCACCGTTGAGATCGGTGGTCTGATACTCCCAATCCTGCACGGTGGCGGACGCCGTCGCGTTGTTGAGCTGCCAGCCGACGGGAAGGATGTGCGGGCCCATCGCGCAGTTGAGATAGACGGCCTGGCTGTACGGAAAATTGCCGGTGTTGGGATCGATGCGACCAAGATAGTAGCGCGAGGCCGCGGGCTCCGCGGTGAGACGGCAGTCGGCGAAGACGAAACCGATCTGGTTCTGGGCGTTGCGGACCTGGGTGTAAAAACCCTCCTGTCCGGCGGTATCGAGGGCCTTGAGTTCGCAGCGCTGGAAATACGCCGCCGCGGTGCCCCAGATGAAATCGGTGTTTCCCTCGATGTAGCTGTCGGTGATGAAGGTCGTGCCCGTGTTGCAAAGCAGGGTGTCCTGACGGCTCCGCAGGGTGACGCGGTTCAACATCACGCGGAGGCCGTCGCAGACGAAGGACTCGGCCTGCGATCCCCCCTGCGGGGTGGAGTTGAAGACCGTGATCGTTTCCAGGGTGAAATCGTTGGCCGCGGTCGTGAAGACGCCACGCGTGCGCGTGCTGCCGTTCAGGTTGTTGTTGTTCGGATACGTGACGATCGACTGGGCGCGGTCCTCGCCGCGGACGGTGACGAGCGGGCGGTTGGCCCCGACGTAAACCTGTTCGACGTAGGTACCCTTCTTCACGGTGATCACGACGCGCTGCGGGTTGTTGGCGGGCACGAAATCGATCGCGCCCTGCACGGTGTTGAAATCTCCGCTGCCATCGGCGGCCACAGTGAGCGCGGCGGCATTGGCCGCGGGTCCGGCGGCCTTGGTGCTGAAGCGCCACACATTCGGATCGGAGATGCCGGTGAAGCTTGCGCTGGTCGTGTCGCGCAGCACCCCCTGCTCCACCGTCACGTAGTAGGTCTGCCCGTACGCGAGCACGCCGGCATGCGGATAGATCGCCGCCGTGTTCCCGGAGACCATGACGGGGAAATAGTTCAGTTGGGTCGTGTTCGTCCCGACGGCGCGCAGTTGGAACGCCGCCCCGAGGTCGATGGTGTCGACGACGGTGTTGTCCGACGCCTTGTAGATGCGGATGCGGCCGGTGTTGCCGACCACCGGCGGCCGGTCGAAGGTGATGCTCAAGGGCGTATCGATATTGAGGCCCGTGCGGGTGTTGGCCGGAGTCACGGCGGTCGCAAGCATCGTGGAAGGGATGGCGAGGACTGCCGGGGTGCTCGCGGCTGCCCCCACCGAGTTGATCGCCCGGACCGTGTAAACCCCGGTGTCGGACAACTGGGCGCTGGCGAAAGTCAGCGTCGCGTTGGTCGCGCCGGTGATCGTGGTGCCATTTTTTGACCACTGGTAGGTCGGAGCCGGACTGCCGGAGGCCGCGACGGTGAACGTCACGCTTTCACCGACGGCGACGGTTGCACCCACGGGCTGCGTGGTAACGACGGGCGCGGTGTTGACCGCGAGCAATGCGGCCGAGCTGGTGACCGAGGCGGCGCTGTTGGTGACCACTACCGCGTAACTTCCGGCGTCGGCCGCAGTGACATTCGTCAACGCCAGCGTGCTTGCGGTCGCACCGACAACGGCGCCCCCATTTTTCTGCCACTGGTAGGTGACCGGAGCACTCCCAAACGCCGCAACCGAGAAGGTGGCCGGCTGCCCGGCGTTAACGGTCAGGGACACAGGCTGGGCGGTGATGGTCGCTGGAACGGTCTGGTTTGTGACTGTGATCGTGGCGGGGCTGCTCGTCACATTGCCGTAGGCGTTGGTAATCGTGACCGTGTAGCTGCCCGCATCGGCCGCCGCGGTGCTGGCCAGAGCGAGGGTCGCAGAGGTGGCGCCGACGACGTTGGCTCCGTCTTTCTTCCATTGGTACGTGAGCGGCGCGGTTCCGGTGACCGCCACGGAGAGCGCCGCCGGTTGGCCAGGATTGAGGATGAGGGCCGCAGGCTGAGAGGCGATCGCCGGCGGGTTGATCGGGGTCAGGCCGGTGACGGAGACAATCTCCAGTGTAACGGGGTTGGCCGAAGTGTTGAGAAACATGAACCCGACCTCGTTGAAGGTGGTCGTGGCCGGGGGCACATCGGGATTCGTGTAGGCCGTCTGGCTGACCCCGTCGCCACTGAGCCAGATGCCCGCGCCGGTCGTGGTGGACGAGGTGTTGCCGAGCGACACACCGGTGGCGGTGCGGATCAGGTGAAGCTGGATCGCGTAGGCGGTGCTGTCGGAGAGCACCCCGGCGGTCTGGGTCGTGGTGCCGGTGCCCAGGGAGTTGAACGCGGAACCGGTGGGGTTGAGCAGCGAAGGAGAGGTGCCATCACCGTTACGCCGGCGGAGCTCGATGAGCGAGCCGGTCTGGCGGCCGTTGAGCCAGGTGAAGTAGCCATTGTCGTCGGCGAAATTCGCGAGGGTGCCATTGTTGTTGTACAGCCCGTAGCCGATGGCCCGGGTGCCGCCCGAGATGCTGGAGAGACCGCCCGAGACCTTGAACGTGGTGGTGACATACACCTCCCCGCTCGTGACCGCGGAGAAATCGACCGGCGTGAAGTTGGTCGCGTAAAGGGTGACGCGCTGGCCGGCGGGCACGGTGACGCTGACGCCGTTGGCCGAGGTGGCGACGGGTGCGGCGATAGACGTGGTTTCGTTGTACACGTTCCACTGGAGCTGGGCGGACAGCGGCGCGGACGCGATCAGAGCCAGCGCGGTGACAAGGACGCAACGGACCAAGCAGGGGGATTTCATGGGGGAAACTAGACCGGGGTGGGAGAAAGCAGGGAAATCAGACTGGACGGCCATTGGCGACGACACGTGTCGTCGGGTCAAACCAAAAGACTGCGGCCGGTCGCTGGAACGAATATATCGCCGCGCTTAATGCGGGCCATGAACCGCAGCGGCGGCCGATCGGAGCCCCCCCCCGCCCGCCCGAACCCAGTCACGCTCAGTTGCGCGGGGCGAGGCCGGTCGATGCGCAGGCCGCGCTCCTGAAACTCCAGCAGCGCCCCGACGGCCGTGTCATCGTTGACGGCCACGAAGGCCGTGGGACGGTCCGGCGCATCCACAAAGCTCTTGGCCAGCGTACGGCCGTACTCGAAGTGGTCGCCGCGGGGGAAACGGTCGTCGTGCGAGACGAGGCAGCGATCCGGATCGAGCCGCCGTTCGGCCAGCAGCTCGCGCAAACCGAGCAGCCGGTCGGTCACGGTTTGAAAAGCTCCCGAGAGTCCGAGCAGGCCGATGCGGCGATGCTTCAGCCCCAGCAGGTGCGCCGCGACCTCGCGCATGGCGGCCACGCGGTCGAGGGTCACCGTATTCACTTTTTCGACCCCCGGGTTGTCGACCACCACATAGGCGGTGCCGTGCCGCCGGAGATCGGCCACACGCAGCGTCAGTTCCGGGGTCTCGAAATGCCCGATAAACACGATACCGTCCACCCGCAGCGAGAGAAAGTGACGCACGACCTTGTCGTAGGAGCCGGGCCGGCTCATCTCCGCGAGCGTGGAGTAGCCTTCGGCGGCGAGGAGCGTTTGCAGGACGGAGAGTTTGCTGACGGCGGTGGGCGTCAGAAAGTTTTCCATGCAGACCCCGATGACGGCGGTGGGTTTTCCGCGGAGATGGCGCGCATGGGCATTGGGCGTGAAGCCGGTCTCGGCCATCGCCTTCTGCACGAGCGCGATGGTCTCGGGCCGCAGGCCCGGTTGCTCGTTGAGCACACGGGAGACGGCGCTGCGCGAAAGGCCGACGTAGCGCGCGAATTGCGCGGTGGAACGGATGACCTGGGGAGCGGAAGCGGATTTGGCCACGAGGAGAGCGGTTATGAACGGTACGTAACCGTAAATAAACGGAAAAGCCGGGAATCCCACCCGAGGGATTCCCGGCCGAAATGAACGTACCCGCGGACCTTAGCGCAGAAACGCCTCGGTCAGGCCGCCATCGACGGTGATGACCTGCCCCGTGGTCTTGCTGAGACGCTGCGAGACGAGGAGGAAATAGGCCTCGGCCTGGTCAGCCGGGGTAATGGGCGACTTCGTCAGCGTGCGATCGGCGTAGAACTGCGCGAGCTTCGCGACGAGAGACTCGGTCTCCTCCTTGTCGGTGTAGGGGATGTTGTATTTCGCGAGCGAACCGATCACGCGCTCGCGGGGGAACATCGCCGAGCCCTTCACAACGGTCGCGGGCGCGACGCCGTTGACGCGCACGAGCGGGGCGAGCTCGATGGCGAGTTCGCGCACGAGGTGGTTGGCCGCGGCCTTCGAGCAATCGTAGGCGAGCGAGCCCTTCTTCGCGACCACGGCATTGGCCGAGGTCGTGAGCACGAGGTTGCCCCGCAGGCCCTGCTTCTTCCAGGTCTTCGCGGCCTCGTCGCCGACAAAGTAGGCGCCGCTGACATTGATCGCGAAGGTAATGCCCCATTTGTCGTCGGGGATGTGGCCGGTCGTGTTGCTGGGAACGAAGATGCCCGCGGTCACGCAGATGGAGTCGAACCCGCCGTAGGCGATCGCGACATCGTCGAGCATCCGGCGGATGCTGGCGCGGTCGGTGATGTTGCAGCCAAGACCGATCGCCGGGCCGCAGTTCGACAAGCCGGTGCCGGCAACACCGATGCCGGCGCCGTATTTGGCGACAATCTCGTTGGCCGTCTCCTGCGCGGCCGCCTCGTTGAGATCGACGCAGACGATGTGGGCGCCCTCCTTCACGAGGCGGTGGGCGGTCTCCTTGCCGATGCCGGAGCCGGCACCGATGACAATGACGATCTGGCGCGCGAGTTCCTTCTCGGCGGGCATGCGCTTAAGCTTCGCCTCTTCGAGGAGCCAGTATTCGATGTCGAAGGCCTCCTGCTGCGGGCGCGCGATGGCTTTGTCGATCTCCTCGGCGCCGCGCATGACTTCGACGGCGCAGTTGTAGAATTCGGCGGTAACGCGAGACTCGGACTTGTCCTTGCCCCAGGCGATCATGCCCAGACCGGGGATCAGGACGACCGTCGGATTCGGGTCGCGCATCGCGGGCGAGTTGGCGTGTTTGCACTTCGCGTAGTAGGCGGCGTAGTCCTTGCGATAGCGCTCGATGCCGGTGGCGAGTTTCTCGCGGAGCGTGGCGAGGTCTTCCTGCTGAGGATTCCAGTTCACGTAGAGCGGCTTGATCTTCGTGCGGAGGAAATGGTCGGGGCACGAGGTGCCGAGCTCGGCCAGGCGGGCGGCATCCTTCGAATTGACGAAGCGCAGGATCTTCTCGTCGTCCTGCACGGTGCCCACGAAACGTTTCTCACTGGAAACGAGGCCGCGGAGTGACGGGAGAATCGCCGCGAAATTGTCGCGGCGTTTCTCGGCCGGGAGCGTCTGATATTTGGCACCGCCAAAGGCCGTGCGGTCGCCGCCCTTTTCGGCATATTTGCCTTCGATGTAGGCGGCGGCGCGTTCGATGAAACCGAGCGTGTCGGCGTAGCACTTCTTGTCGTCGTCGGCCCACGAGATGAACCCGTGCTGGCCCATCATGATCGCGCGGACCTTCGGCTGTTTCTTCGCGATCTGCTGCATCGCGAGCCCAAGTTCGAAGCCGGGGCGCATCCACTTCACATAGGCCATCTCGCCGCCAAAAATTTCCTTGGTGAGTTTCTCGCAGTTGGACGACGCCGCGATCGCGATGATCGCATTCGGGTGCATATGGTCGACATGCTTGCCCGGTAGAAACGAGTGCAGCGTCGTGTCGATCGAGGAGGCGCGCGGGTTGAGGTTGAAGGTCGCATGCGTGAACATGCCGACCATGTCGTCCTCGGCCTGCGACTTGAGCCCCTTGTCCTTGCGGGCGGCGTAGAGCGACTGGAGGCCGATCAGCTTGCTCTGGTAGAGCGAGGAGAAATTCTCGCGGGTGCTGGTGCGCAGATCGCCGCCGGAACCCTTGACCCAGAGGACCTCCGTGGGCGCGCCGGTGAGCGGGTCCTTCTCGATGATCTTGGCGGAGGTGTTGCCACCGCCGGTGTTGGTGATGCGCTGGTCACTGCCGAGGATGTTGGACCGGTAAATCAGCCGGCCGACCGGATCGAGTGACGCAGCCTTGGCGTCGTCCCAGAGATAATTCACGAAGTTGTAAGTAGACATAGTGGTGGTAGTCGTAGGATGAAACAAATTCTCGCACAAAGCGATCCGGAGACGGAAAAAGCCGTCGCGAAATCCGCGGCGGCTGCGGTGCGTCGGAGGGAGATTCGACCCGTCGATTGGGCTAGGCGCCCTTCACTTTCGCAAACGTTTCCTGCAGGGCGCGGGCCGAGGCCTGGAGGGCCTGCTGCTCCTTGGGCCAGAGCTCGACCTCGACATGGGCCAGGGCGCCGGCGCGGCCGACGACCGTGGGCACGCTGAGGGCGACGCCTCGCACGCCATACGCCCCCTGCTGCACCGTGGAAACGGGGAGGACCTGACGCTTGTCGTGCGCGATGGCGTGAACGACTTCGGCGATGGTGAGGCCGACGGCCCATCCTGCCCCGCCCTTGCGACGGATCACCTCGGCGCCGCTGCCCTTGGTGCGCTCGAAAATCTGCGACTGAAACGTCGGCGTGCAACCGGCGATCTTCGTGAGCGGAAGGCCGGCGTAGGTGGCGGACGACCAGACGGGCAGCATCGAGTCGCCATGCTCGCCGAGGATGAGCGCCTTCACCTGGGTGGGCGCGAGCTTCAGATCCTGCGCGATGAGCGAACGGAACCTCGCCGTGTCGAGCATCGTGCCGAGGCCGAGGACCTGTTGCCACGGGAGACTGAGCTTCGTGGCGGCGAGCTGCGTGAGAATGTCGACGGGATTAGACACGACGAAGACCAGGGCATCCTTGCGGAAGCCAGCGGTCTTGATGCTGTCGAGAATGCCGGAGAAGAGCGCGACGTTGCGGTTGATCAGATCGAGGCGCGACTCGTCGGGTTTGCGCCGGAGTCCGGCGGTGATCACGAACACGTCGCTGTCCTTCGCACGGGCGTAGTCGCCGGCATAGATGCGCTGGTCGGCGATGGAGGAGGAACCGTGCAGGAGATCGAGCGCCTCGCCTTCCGCCATGTCGGCGTTGGCGTCGAGAATCTGGATTTCAGAAACGATGCCGGCGCACTGGAGGGCAAACGCAGCGTTGGAGCCGACGCGGCCACCGCCGCCGATGATGGAGATTTTCATGATGCGTGAGGTTAACGTTAGATGTCGGGCGTAAAGCCCGACCTACTTGGCGGACATCTGCTTCAGAATCTGCTCGGTGATCTTGGCGACAATCGCCTCGATCTGCGGGTCGCGCGGCTCCGAAGCGGACGCGTCTGCTTTCGTCGGTGCGGCGCATACGACACCAGGTCGGAAGTCGGCGCTGTCACAGAGTTCGCACTCCTTCAGGCCGGCCCGGGGATCGGGCATGCCAAGCTTCTGGCGGAGGTCGATGAGTTCCTTGGCCTGACCGCCGGTGAAGCGGTGCAGGCCACCACCGAGGCCGGCGGCGATCCAGACGGTGCGGCAATAAGAATCGATGTTCTCCATCTTCCAGTAGGCGTCCTCGACGTCCTTGCCCCAGCAGATCACGCCGTGATTCTGCATGAGCACGGCCTGGTGGATCTTGCCGACCTCGCCGACTTCATCGGCGTTGGCGGGCGTGCCGGGGGTCTGGTATTTCGCGACGCCGATCTTGCCCAGGAACACCTCGGCCTCGGGAATGAGGCAGGAGGGAATATTGACGTTGGCGATGGCGAACGCGGTGGCGTGCGGAGGATGGGCGTGGACGCACGACTTTGCGGCCGGCTGGCGCTTCATGATGCCGAAGTGCGTCTTCGCCTCGCTCGTACGCACGCGCGTGCCGGCGAGCTGGTTGGCGTCGAGGTCGACGAGGCACATGTCCTCGGGCTTCATGAAGCCCTTGCAGATGAGCGTGGGTGTGCAGAGGGCGAGATTGTCGCCGACGCGGATGGTGATGTTACCGCCGTTGCCGTCGGTGTAGTCGCGCTGCCAGAGGCGGCGGCCCATGTCGCAGATGCGCTCCTTCAACACCTGGATGGCGGGCGAGACAAAGAAACGCTCGATCTCGGCGGGGGTCTTCGGGTCGGAGCCGGGCGTCCATTTGAACTCATAGTCCGGGATGGTCGGCGCGACATATTTCTTCGCCGGGGAAGACGCGGCGGGCTTGGTACCGGCGGCGGGCAGAATCGTGACGCGGCCCCGGAAGACGTCGCGCGCAGACGGCGTGAGAATCGCGCCGGCAGGCGGCTGTTCCCCTTTGCGGAGAAGTTCCTCGGCTTCGCGGGCGGTGATGACAGTAGACATGGGTCGAAGATGAAGTTGAGCGTGAGTACGAAAGGCCCGGTCAGGCGGGCGGAGTGTAGAAAATCTTGTCGATGAGCGCGGCGTTGAAGGCGTCGACGGGCGTGGGCTGGTCGAAGGGCGCGGTGGCCTCGGCCCCCTCGGTGAAACCGATCACGTGGCCGACGCCGGCGCCGAGATTGTCGTAAACGACGAGCGAGGAGCCCTTGGCGAGCGGCGTGATCGGAGCTCCGGCGAACTGCTCCTTGGAAAACGGCTGCACGAGGAGGAAACGACCGCCCTTGTAGGCGGGGTCCTGTTTCGAGAGGGTCACGCGACCGATGACGTGTCCGAGGCGCATGTCAGCGGGTCTCCTTTTCATCGACGATGGCCATGACGATGTTGCGCAGCGGCGATTTCGGATCCTTGACGTGCTCGCGCGTGTGCGAGCCATCGGTCGAGATGAGCACGCGCTCGTGCAGACCCGCGCCTTGCGGATCGATCGCGAGGATCGGCGGGCCCTCTTCGCGGTCGTTTTCATCGAGTGGCTGACAGATGATCGAGCGATGGCCGGTCATGCTGGGATGACAGACCGTCGTCACCATCACTCCGTCGACGCGCGCGAGAATCATGGCTCAGTAGATCCGGAGGTTGTCGACCATCACGCAGCGGCGCGTACGGGTGAACGTCTCCGGCGTGGTGATGCCCTCGCCGGTCGTGGTCGCGATGGAATAGCTGAGGTAACCCTCGCCGCCCAGGCCGAGGCCGGCGGTGCTGGGACCGTTTTTGACGAAGAGCGTGGTGTCGAGGGCGCGGGCCATCTGGGTCATCCGCTCGACGTTGAGCGAGTGGATGACGCAGGAGTGCTTGTAGCCGTGCTCGCTCTTGGCGGCGGCGGCGACGGCGGCGTTGAAATCCTTCACCCGGACAATGGGGAGCATCGGCATCATCTGCTCCTCCAACACGAACACGTGGTCCGCATCGGTCTCGGCAAAGAGCAGCGGGCAGTCGGCGGTGACGGTGGCGCCCGCGTGCTGCGCGAGCACGGCGGCATCGGCCCCGACGAGCTTGCGGTTGAGCACGGGATGCGAGCAGCCGCCGGCGTCCTTGGCGTCGGTGAAGGCCGAGGCGGTGAGTTTCGCGAGCTGGGACGACGTAAGCTTGGCGGCCCCGGCCGAGGCGAGCTCGTTCATGAAACGCTCGGCGATGTGCTCGAGGACGAACACCTGCTTCTCGCCGATGCAGAGGAGATTGTTGTCGAACGCGGCGCCGGAGATGATGTCGGCGGCGGCCTTCGCCAGGTTGCCGGTGCCATCCACGATGACCGGCGGATTGCCGGGGCCGGCGGCGATCACTCTCTTCCCCGACGCCATCGCCGCACGCACCACCTCCGGCCCGCCGGTGACCACCAGCAACTTGATGTCCGGATGCTGCATCAGTTGCTGACTGCTCTCGTGTGTTGGGTTCCTGACCGAGAAGATCAGATTATGTGCGCTGCCGGCCGCACGGATCGCGCAGTTGACCAGGTAGGCCGCGCGATTGGAGACCTGTTTGGCATGCGGATGGGTGTTGAACACCACCACGTTGCCAGCGGAGAGCATAGTGATGGAATTATTGATGATCGTGGCGCCGGGATTGGTTGAGGGCGTGACCGCACCGATGACGCCCCACGGGGCCTTGCCGAGAAACGTCAGGCCGTTGTCGCCAGCATAGGTCGCAGCCATGCCGAAGTCGCGCACTTCCAGCCCCGGGGTCTTTTCGATGACCAGTGTGTTCTTGGCGATCTTGTCGGCCA
>JAPLTR010000801.1 GCA_026398065.1 Verrucomicrobiota bacterium
CCCATCTCGCCGGCATTCCCGGGGTGAATCTCCACTGCTCGATGCACAGTTACCGGGTCGCCAAGGATTACGCCCGGCCGCTCGCGCCCGGCACCCCGGGTACGCCGTGGTTCGACTACCTCGGCCTCCAGTCGAGCGGCCATGGTCCGCAGCAACCGATCTCGATCACGTTCGCCGCCTCGGGCAGCCCGATCACCAAGGGGCTCGAAAACTGGACCACGATCAACGAGGAGCTCTACAACAACGTGCAGCCGCCGACCGTGTTCCCCGGCCACCGCTCGCTCGCCACTGGCAAGCAGACCGTCACGGCCAAGGACGGCACCAAGAGCGACAAGGAGTCGGTGATCGTCTGGACCAACGAATTCGGCCCGAAGAAGACCCGCGTCTTCAGCACCACCATCGGGCACAACAACGCGACGGTGAACGACCCTCGCTACATGGAACTCGTGACCCGCGCGGTCCTCTGGGCGACGGGCAAGCTGGACGCCAGTGGCAAGGCCGTCGCGGGGTACGGTCCGCAGGGCAAGTGAGGTCCGGACACGCTCCCGCCGCATTTTAATTTCATCGTCATGGCTTCCGCTTCTGCGACTCCCTCCACTGTCCTCACCCTGCCCGACGGCGGGCGTTTTCCCACGGTCGGCCTCGGCATGTGGAAACAGCCCAAGCCGCTGGCGCCGGGCATCGTGCGCGAGGCGCTCCGGGTCGGCTACCGCCACCTCGACTGCGCCTGCGACTATGGCAACGAGCCGCAGGCCGGGGAAGGCCTGGCGGCGGCGGTGCGCGACGGGATCTGCCGGCGCGACGACGTGTGGGTGACGTCCAAGCTCTGGAACACGTATCATGAGCCCAAATACGTGCGCGCCGCCTGCGAGCGGTCGCTGCGCGACCTCCGGCTCGAGGTGCTCGACCTCTATCTCGTGCATTTCCCCATCGCGCTGGCCCACGTGCCGTTCGACGTGCGCTACCCGCCGGAGTGGTTTTTCGATCCGGCCGCCGCCAAGCCCGCGATGCAGCCCATCAACGTCCCCTACGCCGAGACGTGGGGCGCGATGGAGGAGCTGCAGCGGGCGGGCCTGGTGAAGCGCATCGGCGTCTGCAATCTCAACGTCTCGATGCTGCGCGACCTCCTGAGCCAGTGCTCGATCCGCCCCGCGGTGCACCAGATCGAACTGCACCCCTATCTCACGCAGGCGCGGCAGCTCCGCTTCTGCCAGCAGGAGAATATCGCGGTTACGGCGTTTTCCCCGCTCGGGGCGCCGTCCTACCTGCCGCTGGGCATGGCGACCCCGGAGGAAAACGTGCTCATCGATCCGGTCGTGACCGCCATCGCCGCCGCGCATCGCCGGACCCCCGCGCAGATCGCGCTCCGCTGGGGCGTGCAGCGCGGCACCGCGGTCATCCCGAAGACGCAGACGCCAGCGAGGCTTGCGGAGAATCTCGCGATCTTCGACTTCGCGCTGAGCGCGGACGAGATGGCCGCGATCGACCGGCTCGACCGGCACCGCCGGTTCAACGACCCGGGCCATTTTGCCGAGAAGGCGTTCAACACGTTTTTCCCGATCTTCGACTGAGCCGGGTCGGCGCGTGACGTTTTCGTGACCGGGCCAAGCGGGGGCTTGTCTCCGGCGGGGGCAGGGCTTGTGCTCAAGCCACCTATGGTGCGCCGTCTCCTCTTCGCCTGTTCATCCACGGTCCGGTTTGCAACGATGGCGCGGGCCGAGGAGGCCGCGCCGCCGAAGCTCGCGGTGGTGATCGCGGTGGACCAGTTGCGCGCGGACTACCTCGTGCGCTTCCGGCCGTATTTCGGCGAGGGCGGCTTCAAGCGGCTGCTCGAGGGCGGCGCGGATTTTCGCGACGCGCACTACCGCCACGCCATCACCCACACCGCGCCGGGCCATGCCCTGATCCTCAGCGGCGTGCATTCCAACGTCCACGGCATCATTGGCAACGAGTGGCTCGTCCCGGAGACGTGGGAGAGCATCAACTGCATGGAGGACCCCGCCTCGCCGCTGGTGGGGATCAACCCGGCCGAGCTGGGGCCGACGCAGGCCGCGCGGCCGGACAAGACCGGGCGTTCGCTCAAGAATTTTCAGGCGACGACCGTCACCGACCAGGTGAAGCTGCGCTACGGCGCCAATTCCAAGGTCTTCGCGGCGTCGAACAAGGACCGCTCGGCGATGCTGCTCGGTGGCAAGCTCGCCGACTCCGCCTACTGGGATGAGAACGGCAAATTCGTCACGTCGCGGGCGTATCGCGACGCGCTGCCGGCGTGGGTCGAGGCGTTCAACGCGGAGAAACGGTGCCAGGCGGCCTTCGGCAAGGTGTGGGACCGCCTCCTCGATCCGGCGATCTACGAGCAGGTGCAGGGGCCGGACGATGCGGCGGGCGAGGAGACGGGGCTGGGGCTCGGCCGGACGTTTCCAAAAAAGATCACCGGCGGAAAGGACGCGATCTCGCCGACGTTTTACACGGCGTTCGACAACTCGCCGTTCAGCGCGGAGTTCCTCGGCGAGTTTGCGCAGCGGGCCCTGGTGGAGGAAAAGCTCGGCCGCCATCCGGCGACGGATGTGCTGTGCGTGAGCTTTTCGCAGGTCGACACCTGTGGCCACAGTTACGGGCCGGACAGCCAGGAAGTCATGGACTCCGTTCTCCGGCTCGACCGCGTGCTCGCCGCGCTGTTTGCCCGGATCGACCAGGAGGTCGGGCTGGCGAAGTGTGTCATCGTGCTCACGGCGGACCATGGCGGTGAGCCGATGCCCGAGCGGGTGCAGGCGCTGCGGCCGGACATCCCGGCGGGACGCATCAAGCCCGCCGATCTCGACGCGGCGGCGAAGAAGGCGCTGGACGCGGCGTATGGCCCCCTCGAGGGCAAGGAACTGTGGTTCACTCGCGACACGTACGCCTATTTTGTCCGGCCGGCCGCGCTCGCGGCCAAGAAGCTCACGGCCGCCGACGTGGCGAAAGTGCTGAAAGCCGGCCTCCTCACCGCGCCGGGGATCGCCACGGCGTTTACGTACGTGCTCAAGCCCTACTATCAGATCAAAACCGGCACCGGGGCGACCCACGGCATGCCGTACGCCTACGACACGCATGTGCCGATCCTGTGGTGGGGCGCGGGCGTCCCGCGCGGGGTGCATCCGGAGCGGGTGAGCGTCGAGGACATCGCGCCGACGCTCGCCGCGCTGCTCGGCGTGCCCACGCCGCCGCAGGCGATGGGGCGGCGGTTGTTTTGACTTACAGCACGCACACCACGCCCGGGCGGACGGGGCGGACCGGTTGCTGATCCTTCGGGGCGGGTTGCCAAAAGAGGGTCGAGGCGCGGGCCGGCGGACGGGCCGGTTGCAGGGCAGAGAGAATCACGTCGGCGTAGCCCTCGGCGGCCGCCTGGTCCGGCGCGTGGACGAGCAGGGAGCGTTTCGCCAGGGGGGCGGGAGTGGCGGGGGCGGGGCCGTTGGGAAAGGTCGCGATCCAGGCGCGGCAGCCGGCGCGGGGTTCCTCCAGCATGACCACGGCCCCGAGAATCACGTTGAACAACGGCAGCGGGCCGGCCCCCTTCTCGCCGACGGTCTTTTCGAGGTCGAGCGATGCGGCCAGATGGGTGCGGGCGGTGGCCTTGTCGCGGCGGGCGGAGGCGAGGCGGGCCAGCGCGAGATGGGCCTCGGGGTAGAAACCGGCGGCCAGCGCATCGTTGAACGAGCGGGTCGCGTCCTCGTCGCTGCGGGCCGTGGCAAAAGCCTCAACCAACCGCACGAGCCACTGGGCGGAAGTCGTGGCGGCCCGGAGCGCGGCGGACCAGGTGCGGGCCGCGTCGAAGGCCCGTTGCAACAGCCGCAGGCGGACCATGAGAAAGGCGAGTTCGGGATCGGTCTGGGCCGCGGATTCGAGGGGCTCGAGCAGTTTCGCGGCGTCCCGCAGCCGACCGGCATCGAGCAGGATCTCCGCCAGCAGCTTCGCAGGTTCGGTCTCGGCGGGGGCCAGCGCGACCGCCTTGCCGGCATTGAGGGCGGCGCTCTGGAGCTTGTTGCGGCGCAGCTGGGCCATCGCCAGCAGCGCGAGGAAGGTGGGGTTTTCCGGCTCCTGCGCGTGCTTCCGCCAGAGCAGGGCCTCGGCGCTGCTCCAATCGCCGGCCAGCGTCAGCGCCCAGGCCGCGCCCCAGCAGGTCGCGGGGGTCGCGAACCCGGTTTGCTTCTGCAGGAACTGCAGCATCGCGCCCATCTGGTCGTGCAGGTGCAGCCCGGCCGCGGCCACCGCCATCCCGAGGGCCGCCTCGACCGACTTGTGGTGGCGGGCGAGGACAAGGCGCATGGCCACGTGGGCCCGGAGATAGTCGCATTGGGCCAGGGCGGCGTAGCCGTCGGTGAGCAGCAGGGTGATCTGGCGGTGCTGCTTTCGTTCCGCGGCGATCTGGCCTTTCAGGTCCTCCTCCAGTTGCTTTTCGCGGTCGGCGAGATCCTTGGCCGCGTCGGCCTGCCAGGCCCGTTTCAAGGCGGCGAAGGCCGGCACGGGCAGCCGCGCGCGATCCCGGTAGCGGCCGAGCCGCCAGGCCCAGACGCCGCCGGCGATCATCGCCAGCGCGAGCGTCTCGGTCGGCCAGGAAACACGGTCGAGGAGTCCGGCGATCCCGACCAGCACGCCGGCGGGCACGAGGACGAAGCCCGGCAACTGCTGCCAGCGAATGTCAGTGCCGGAGGATTTCTGGGTTTTGTCCAGCCACTTGGCGAGGGACCGGGTGTCCTTCTGCTCCTGGTCGGCTAGGACGCGCTGAATCTCGGCGATGAGTTGGTCGGCGATGCGATCGGGCTCGGCGAGCAGACCGATGGCGGGCGTGTCGTCGCGCGCCGTCGCGGTGACGGCGGGCAGGGCCGCGATGCGGTCGCGCAGGGACGGGTGGGTCGAGAACGGGTCGCGCGCCTCGGGCGGGGCCTCGTGGGCCGGATCAGGGGGCTGGAGCGCGAGTTCGCGCACAAGCCACCGGCTGAAGCTTTCGTCGAGCTGCAGTTGGGCGACGCGTTCGGGCCAGGGGAGCCGGGCGAGCTTTTCCTGCATCGCCTCGAGCCGCTGGAGCGACGTGCGCAGCGGATTCGCACCGCACAGCTCCGCCGCGCCGCGGTCGGCCTCGAACTCGTCCTGCCGCGAGTATTTCGCGACGAGCCCGGCCGCAAGTCCGGCCAGGGCGCCGGCGCCGTGGAGCAGCGCGGTCGCGACCGTGAAATCGACCTTGGCGCGGCGGTAGGCATCGACCACCTCCGCGAGACCGCTGGCGACGCGTACCGTGCGGGCGAGGCCGGCGTTGAGCCAGTGCTTGAGGCCGCGCCGGACGAGCTTCGCGTGCGTCATCTCGTGCGCCATCACGGCCTCGACTTCGCTGACCGAAAGACCGGCGAGCAGGTCGTAGCCGATGCCGAGAATCGTGCGCCCGGCGCCGCGGCGGTAGCCGGGCAGCCGCACCCAGGCGCCGGAGTTCATCTCGATGGAGACCTCGTGGGGCGGGGCGATCTTCAGCCGCGCCGAGAGATTTTCCAGGAGGGCGAAAAGCTTGGGGGCCTCGGCCCGCTGGATCGTGAGGCGGTAGTCGGTGCCTTGGTTGAGCCAGAAGCTGCGAAACAAAATGCCGAGCAGCGGCGCGTGCCGGCGCATGATGCTGCCCATGAAACCGGCCAGGCCGAAACGGGCCCCGGCGACCAGCAGCACGGCCTCGCACGCGAGCAGCAGCGCGAGGAGCAGCATCGCCACGACATACGACACGTAACACAGCAGAATCACCGCCGACGCGCTGAGGACGAGGACCGTCTTGGCGGCGCTGCCCAGAGGGCGTTCGGCGGGGTGATCGGGTGATTGGTGCACGGAGGAGGAGAGGGCTCAGGGATGGCCGGAAGGAAGAAAGGAGGCGGGCGGCGAACGCGCGCCCGACCGAAGACAAAGCAGAGACCTGACCTATTTCAGCCGTTTCACGATCTCATCCACGTCATAAACGCAGCCGCCCCAGGGGCCGCCGCTGGCGTTTTGGAGCGCGGCCCACAGGCGGGTGTCGGCCGGGACGCGCGGATCCATCGTGAGATCGGGATTGACCGGGCGCGCCGCAAATTCCGCCTCCGCGACGCCGAGCACCTCGACGGAGCCCTCGAGGTTGCGCGTGTCGATGCGGACGCGGATGCGGTCGCCGTTGCGGACGCGGCCGATCGGGCCGCCGGCCCACGCCTCGGGCGACACGTGGCCGATGCACGCGCCGGTGGAGACGCCGGAGAAGCGGCCGTCGGTCACGAGGGCGATGCGCTTGCCCTCCTTCACATACTTGAGGGCGGAGGTGATCTGGTAGGTCTCGGGCATGCCGATGCCGGGGCCGAGGCCGATGAGGACCATCGTGTCGCCGGCCTTCACGCTGCCGGATTTCAACGCGGCGATGGCGCGCGCCTCGGTCGTAAACACGCGCGCGGGCCCCTCGTGCAGGTACACGCCGTCGGCGCCGATCACGTCGGGCGCGATGGCGGTGCTCTTCACGAGCGCGCCCTCGGGCGCGAGATTGCCACGGAGAAACGTGATGGTGCTGGTGAGGCCGCGTTCGCGCGCGCGGGCCGGCGACATGATGACGTCGTCGGGATCGATGCCGTCGAGGGTGGTGAGTTTTTCACGGAGCCGGCGGCGGCGCTCGGAGGTCTCCCACCACGCGAGGTTTTCACCGAGCGTGCGGCCGGTGACGGTGCGGGCGTCGAGCTTGAGGAGTCCCGCGTCGCGCAGGTGTAACATGACTTCGGGTACGCCGCCCGCGAGGAAGACCTGCACGGTGGCGTAGTGCTTCGGGCCGTTGGGCAGCACGTCGACGAGGCGCGGAACCGCGCGGTTGACGCGCGCCCAGTCGTCGACGGTGGGGCGGGGGAGGCCGGCGGCGTGTGCGATGGCGGGGATGTGCAGCGTGAGATTGGTGGAGCCGCCGAACGCCGCGTGCACGACGAGGGCGTTGTGGATCGAGTCGGCGGAGAGCAGGTCGCGCGTGGTGACGGCTTGTTTTTCGAGTTCGAGCAGGGCGAGGGCGGAGCGGCGCGCGAGGTCGCGCCAGATCTCGGCGCCGGAGGGGGCGAGCGCCCCGTGCGGGAGCGTGAGGCCGAGCGCCTCGGCGACGACCTGGCTCGTGGCGGCCGTGCCCATGAACTGGCAGCCGCCGCCGGGCGAGCCGCAGACCTTGCAGCCCATCTCGGCGGCGTAGTCGAGGGTCACCTCGCCGCGCGCGAACCGGGTGGCGAGCGATTGAACCTTGGCGGTATCCTCGGCCTCCTCGGCGAGGAGCGTGACGCCGCCCGGCACGAGGATGGTGGGGAGGTCGGGGGTGCCGGCGAGCGCCATGACCGCGGCGCGTGGGCAGCGATCGTATCAGGCGTCTGAATACGATGGCGGCGTCGTTGCGGTAGGCGAGGGAGTCGAGCATGCCGGCGGTGCCGTTGGTGCGGCCGTCGCAGGGATCGCTGACGTAGCCCGCGAAGGGGATGGTGCCGCGGGCCTTGAACGTCCGCGCGGCCTCCTCCATGAGGAGCCCGACCTCCCAGTGGCCCGTGTGGTAGCCGAGCGCGATGGGCGAGCCGTCGGGCGCGCGGATCCCGCCCTGCGTGCTGAGGATGAGAAACTGTTTGCCGAGCATTTCGGCGGGCGACCAGCCCATGCCGGCGTTCTGCGTCAGGCCAAAGAGATCGCCGCTCGCCATGCCGGGCAGCGTCGCGGCATCGAGCGGCAGCGAGCCCGCGGGACCGGCGGCGGTGGTGCGGAGCGTGTAGATGGCGTCGCCGGGGGAATCGAGGAGGGGGTGGGGCATGGGACTCTGGAACCTACATTGGAATTTGAGCGTGAGAGGGCTCGGCCTGCCGAAATCTTGCGATGGCTGCCTCTGCATCGGCGGAAAGCAGAAGATGCAGGCCCTCGCTTTCGCCGTCGATTGTCAGCTCCCAGTGCTCACCCCTCAACCAATCCTTGTCTTGTTTCAAGGTGATCGCGTCCCAAGGAGAAAAAAAATGCGGATGAAAGGGACGTAAGATGATCCACGGATAGACGTATATTCCCGCATGAGTAGGGATAATTCGAATACACCAACCATACCTAACGCCACCGTGGCCGAGCCACGCTCCGAGGACTCCGAAACTTTTGCCATCGGGACGGACATCGCAAAGATGTCTTTTTGCCAGGTTTCTCCATCCTCCCAGATACGCCAACAGGAACATTCCCAGCGTTAGGAATCCGGACATACCGGCTACAAAATACCAAGGGGCATTTGTATCGCTCATGAAGCGCAGGGATCACACGGACTCCCGTGTCGGCTTCCCGTCCACCAGCCGCATCAGCCCGAGCGGGTTGGCGTTCTGCAGCGCGGGGGGGAGGCTGGCGTCGGGGTAGCCCTGGTAGCACACGGGGCGCGCGAAGCGCAGGATGGCGGCGGTGCCGACGGACGTGAAACGCGTGTCACTGGTGGCTGGATACGGGCCGCCGTGGTTCATCGCGTGGCAGACCTCGACGCCGGTGGGGAAGCTGTTGACCGCCACGCGGCCGGCGATGCGTTCGAGGGCGGCGAGCAGCGGGCCGGCGGCGGCGAGATCGGCGGCGTTGCCGTGGACGGTCGCGGTGAGCTGGCCGTCGAGGGCGGCGGCGCAGGCGGCGAGCTCCGCGGCGTCCTCGGCGATCACGACGAGCGTGAAGGGCCCGAAGGCCTCGGTCGCGAGGGCGGAGTGCCCGATGAAATTCTGCGCGGTCGTGGTGGCGACACTCGGCTGCGACTCGGTGCGCGTGTCGCTCGGGCTCGCGCCGCCGGCGGCGAGGATCTGCACGCCGGGGATGGCGGTGATCCGCGCGCGGTTTTCATGAAACGCGTCGCGGATGCCGCTCGTGAGCATGGTGCCGCAGGGTGCGGCGCGCACGAGCTCGGCGAGCTTCTGCTGGAACTCGTAGGTGGCGGGCCCGCGCGTCACGAAGATGAGGCCGGGCTTCGTGCAAAACTGGCCGACCCCGAGCGTGAACGAGGCGAGCAGGCCCTGGGCGATGGCGGGCCCGCGCTCGGCCTGGGCGCCCGGTAAAATGAAGAGCGGGTTGAGGCTGCTCATCTCGGCGAAGACCGGGATGGGGTGCCGGCGCGTGGCGGCCGCGTCGAACAGCG
>JAPLTR010000501.1 GCA_026398065.1 Verrucomicrobiota bacterium
CCGCGCTCTCGTGCAGCTCGGTTACGTACAGCTCAGGAGGCGGCGATTTTCTCTCCCCA
The DNA here is from genome assembly GCA_026398065.1 of Verrucomicrobiota bacterium. Classification (GTDB taxonomy): domain Bacteria; phylum Verrucomicrobiota; class Verrucomicrobiia; order Opitutales; family Opitutaceae; genus GAS368. The sequence continues at coordinate 60 of JAPLTR010000501.1, forward strand.
TTACATCACGACGAGTGGGAAAGAATTCGTAGGGAGCACACGGTCGTCTCATTCGACGCAGTGCAGGTCGACCCGGTCGTGCGCACAGCTTTCCGCTTCGCCACAACGACCGCTCGCACCGGATTCCGCTACTGTCGATGCAACATCGACGCGATCACGCTTGATCCTGGTGAAGCTCGTCCCCCCGGACGAGATTCTGCTCTCGCACGCGAGTATTGCGGGAACTTCCAACCCGGAGTGAGCGATGCCTGCGCCATCAATCACCTCGCGGTCTACGACCAGGCGTTCGACGTGGGACCCTGGTGGGGAATGGCGGTGTCGGGCCCTGGGATCCCGCGCGGAGCTCCGCGACAGGAGGTATCCCTCCGCTACTCTTGGGCCGCGGAGGCGTTCTCGCCTGACTTCTTCGGCACCTGGGACCTGCACGACCCAACTCGAACGCTCTACCCTGTTCGTCTCCCCACCGAGATAGGCGGCGCCTACACGGGAATTGTCTGGACGCACACGCCCGGCCAAGGCGCCGGGTCGATGTACCCGTTGCTCCGACGAGAGCGGACTAGTGCAGCGCCGTCGTGATGGAATCAATCACAGCCGGCACCGGTTGGTGCACCATGGCCCGCAGCGCCGTCGTGAAGATCACCCCTGTGCAACGTCGTGAGCTCGAGAGCATCGTCGCTCGCAGAAGCGAGGCGGCCGTGAACGGCTCGACCTCTCCGCCGAGGCGGTCTCGCGCATCCGAACACGCTTTCGGCGCGAGGGCGTGGAGGGGTTGAACGAGAAGCCGAAGGCTGGGCGGAAGGACCATGCGGTTCCGGCTGAAACGATCGAGCGCATTGTGCAGCTCGCGATGTCTCCACCGCCGGCCGGTCGGAGCCGATGGACCACGCGGCTGTTGGGTCGAGAGGTGGGCGTCACGAGCGGCTGCGTGTCCGACGTCCTGCGACGGCACGAGTTGAAGCCGCACCTGACGCGAACCTACAAGGTGAGTCGCGACCCCAACTTCGTGGCGAAGGTCCAAGACGTGGTGGGCCTGTACTTGAATCCGCCCGACAACGCGGTTGTGCTCAGCGTGGATGAGAAGACTTCGATCCAAGCGCTCGAACGAACGCAGTTGCCACTGCCACTTCGCTCCGGTCGTGCGAGGAGGCATACACATGACTACAAGCGGCACGGCGTCGTGGATCTGTATGCCGCGCTGGAGATCGCGACCGGAAGGGTCACGCACAAGCTCACCGAGTCGCACACGGCCGCTGACTTCCTCTCGTTTCTCCGGAAGGTCGCTCGCGCTTATCCAGAACAAGAGCTCCACGTTATTCTCGACAACTCCTCTTCCCACGGCACGGCAGAGATCACGGCTTGGCTCGCGGAGAATCCTCGGGTTCACTTCCACTACACACCCACCAGCGCGTCCTGGCTCAACCAGGTCGAGGGCTTCTTCGGCATCCTCGGGAAGCAGTCGCTCAGCGAGACGGATTTCCGCTCGAAGAAGGCGCTACGCGAGCACATCAGCGCCTACATGCGCGACTGGAACAAGCATCCGACCCCCTTCGCTTGGACGAAGCCCGCTAATGCCATCATCAAGTCTCACCGCCGGATGCTTGATCGCATCACGACGGCGGTGCACTAGCACCCCGGTGGAGGAAACGTGGACAGTTCGCGTGGCGATCTCGCCGAGCACGCCGTCGGCGCCTTCTTCGCGCGATGAACGACTGTTTGCGATCGATCTCCAACCACCCACCGTCGTCCCGACGTTGTGCGCTTCAGGAAGTCTGACCGGAAACTGCACGCTGATCGAAGAGGCAGACGAGCAGGACTGCACTCTCTCTCGTGTCTGCGTCCCAGCCCCTATCGGTTCGGATGCGGAGAGAATCGAGATCACCTACTGCGGAGTGACCCGTGAGTTCGATCTCGCG
>JAPLTR010000091.1 GCA_026398065.1 Verrucomicrobiota bacterium
ACTGCCGCGGAGCCGAGGGGGTCATCCGTGGCTGACCGCGACTCCAGCGCGTACCACGCCGCGCGGCGCGAGTACGTCGACGAGTTCCTCGCCTACCACTCGCACATCTCGCGGGCGCTCACCGAGGAACGCACCTCGCTCGAGAGCAAGCTCATCCCGGTCAGCGCCTACATCATCGTGTCGTGCATCGAGGCGCTGCTGCGCTATCCCGACTTGTTGCGCCGGATCGACGAGGCGATGCCTGCCGACGAGATCGGTCGCCGGGCGCGACGCCCCGGATGCCGGGTGAACACCGTGCACCTGTGGAGCATCGCCAATCTGCCGCTCGTGGGCCGCAAGGTGCTCGAACTGGTCGACCCGGTGCGAGCCAACGACGTGTCCGACCTGGCCACCATCGCCGACTTCTGGGAGCGGGCCACCCGCGCCTACCGCGCCGCCCTCGCCGGCGACTGGCCCGCCTGCCCGCCCACCGTCGCCGCCAAGGCCGCGCACCTCGGCGCGAGCACCGACACGCTCCTGCCCGCGTGGATGACGCGCCACTGCCCCGAGTCCGCCGTCTCCCCGAATCTCGACACCCTCCACACCCGCGCCCCGCTCTGGCTCCGCCTGCAGACCACCGACGTCGCCCGCATCGTCGGCGAGTTCAACGCGAAGCAGTGGCCCACGCGCCGCTCGGCGGTGCTGCCCGGCGCGCTCGAAGTCCTCGCCGAGGCCGACGTCACCAAGTCCGACGCCTGGACCAACGGCCTCTTCGAGGTGCAGGACCTCGGCTCGCAGCTCATTCTGGAGTCGGCCGGCATCGCGCCCGGCGGACGCTGGCTCGACGCCTGCGCCGGGGCCGGCGGCAAGACCCTGCAGCTCGCCGCCCTCCTCGGCCCCCAGGGCCACGTCGACGCGCACGACATTCGCACCTCCGCCCTCCGCGAACTCGAGATCCGCGCGACCCGCGCCCACGCCACCACCATCTCCGTCCTCCCCACCCTGCCCGCCACCGCCGCCTACGACGGCGTCCTCGTCGATGCCCCGTGCAGCGGCACCGGCACCTGGCGCCGTTCGCCCCACCTCAAGTGGACGACCAGCGCCGGCCAGGTCACCGCGGCGGCGGAAAAACAGCTCGCCCTGCTCACGCAGTTCTCCGCCCTCGTCCGCCCCGGCGGCCGCCTCGTCTATGCGACCTGTTCGCTCAGCCGCCTCGAAAACGAGGACGTCGTGACCGCCTTCCTCGCGGCGCAGCCCGGCTTCACCGCCGAGCCGCCCGCGAAGCCCTTCGGCGAGACCCCGCGCAGCGTGGGCCTCGCGATTTTGCCCGCCACGCACAACACCGACGGCTTCTACGTCGCGTCGCTGCGCCGGTCATAACGGAATCGCTCTGTCCGGGCCTCACCCCGCCGTCTTCCGCAGCAGGCCCGCCAGCCGCGTGAACGTCTCCTCGCCGAAACCGAGCGCGCGCTTGATCGCGGCGTCGCGTTCCACGGGATTGGCGATCCGCGCGGTCGCGCGCCACTCCTCCCAACCCATCATGCCGAGCGCCCACATCACGGCACCCGTCACCGGCACGGGCACGTCGCTGCCGTGGAGGATGCGCGCGGCGAGCTCGGGCTCGCGCATGCGCTGCAGGGCGCCCGGCCGCAGGCGGAAGTTCACGGCGGCCAGCGCGCTGTTGTCGCCGTAGAGCCGCGGAAAGCGCCGCGTCATCTCGGCAAACACGTCGAAATAGTCGGGGTCCACCAGCATCGTGCCGGTCCCGCTGTGGGCGGCGATGCAGGTCACGCCGATCTCCAGCGCGCGCGTGAGCACCCGGGGGTCGGCGAGCTTCGGTGCGAGGACGGGCAGCGTGCGCTCGGAGCCGGTGTGCGCGAGCAGGATCAGCCCGCTCTCGGCCATGCGCTCCAGAAACCGCGTGTGGCGCCGGTCGTTCCAGTCGATGTTCTGGCAGTTCGGCAGGCACTTCAGCATGACCGCACCCGCCGCCAGGCAGCGTTCCAGTTCGTCCCGGGCGTCGCGTCGCGCCGGGTGGATCGAGACCGCCGGGAGAAACTCGCGGTGCCGCCGGGCGAGCCCGAGCACATGGTCGTTGGGCACGTAGAAGGAGCCCGCCCCCTCGATCTTCGTGCCGTCGTCGCGGTGCGGCGAGTCCTGCGCGAGGATCACCGCCGCATCGAGCGACGACTCGCGCACGAACCGCAGCACCTGCGCCGCGTAGAGCCCGTCGAGGTCGCCGCGGAGCGCCTGCCGGGGCAGCCCGACGCTGCGCAGCATGAACGGCGCGCCGTGCTTGGTCACCCCCTGCGGCCGGTACCAGCAGCCGGTCCCGCCCGTGCCGTTGCCGACCACGTGGACGTGGCAGTCGATCTTCACGTTTCGTATGAACTATTTGGATACGAGACAGGCTCAGGCCTTCGCCGTCGCCCGGGCCGCCTGCGCCGCGAGCTCACGGCAGCCCTTGAGGTCGAGCTTGCCGGTGCCGAGCACGGGGATGCGCTCCACGCGCTGGATCAGCTTCGGCACCCAGAGGCCGGGCAGGCCGGCGCCGAGGAGCTTTTCGCGCACCTGGTCGGATGTCAGGTCCAACGTGGTGAGCAGCACGAGCGCCTCGCCCTTGGACGCGTCGGGCACGCCGACCACGACGACCACGTAGCCGGCCGACTGGTCGAGGTCGAAGAGTTCGATGAGTTTGTTCTCCACCGTGCCGTGCGGGACCATCTCGCCGCCGATCTTGGAGAAGCGGGTGAGCCGGCCCTCGATGTAGAGAAAGCCGTGCGAGTCGAAGCGCCCGAGGTCGCCCGTGATGAACCAGCCGTCGCGAAAGGCCGCGTGGGTCTTCTCCTCGTCGTGCAGATAGCCTTCGAAGACATTGGCCCCGCGAAACAGCACCATGCCGGTCTCCGTCAAGGTCTCGGGGTCGACGATCCGCGCCGTCATGCCGGGCATCATCCGGCCCACGGCGCCGGGAAGGCGGCCGAGCTGCGGCTCGTTGGTCGAGACGACGACGGGCGGATGCGGTTGGCAGATGCACGAGGCCGGGGTGGTCTCCGTGAGGCCGTAGCCCTGCATGATGTCGAGGTGGAAGGTCTCCATGAACCCGCGCGCGAGGTCGTCCGGCAGCTTCTCCGCGCCGGTCACGACGAGGTCCAGCGTGCGCAGTTCGCCCGGCAGGGCCTTCTTCAGGATCGGCCGGACGAAGGTCGGCGCGCCGATCAGCACGGTGGCCTTCTCCTCGCGGATCGCGTCGATGATCTTCCGGGTGTCGAGGGGGCTCGGCACGGTGACCACCTGGCAGCCGCGGAGCACGGGGTACCAGAGCGTGACGGTGAAACCGAAGCTGTGGAAGATCGGCAGGCAGCCGAGCAGCGAGCACGTCTCCGGCAGGATCGAGAGCGACGAGATCTGCGCGCAGTTGGCGAGGATGTTGCGGTGGGTGAGCACGACGCCCTTCGGCTCGCCGGAGCTGCCGCTGGTGAAGAGGAGGCCGGCCTCCTCGCGGTCGCCGCGGGTGGGCAGGCCGAGCAGGTCGGCGCAGGTCTGGTTGGGCAGCACCCAGGCGGCGAGGATCCACGGGAGCATCGCGCGCTTGCCGCCGCAGGCCTCGAGCTCGGCCTTGAGGTCCAGCGTGCGCTCCGGCCAGGGAAAGGCCGGGAGCTTGGTGCGCACGAGGTCGGCGCTGATCACGGTCACGATGCCCCCGAGCTTGAGGCTGGCCTCGAGGCCGGCCCGCGCCGAGGTGAAGTTGAGGTTCACGGGCACCTTGCCCGCGGCGATCACCGCGAGGTTGGCGATGAAGGCGCCCGCGCCCGGGGGCAGCACGATGCCCACGCGCCGCTCGGGGACCGTCGCCCGTATCCGGCGCGACAATACCGCGGCCGCCGCATAGAGCTGGCCGCAGGTCAGCGCCCGCCGGCCCACCGTGCGGTCGACCGCCTGCACGCGCCAGGGGTGCTTCGCGAGGCCGCGGAGGCACTCGCGGCCGAGGTGGCGCTTGAGGACCGGCCGCTCGTCGAACGCCGCGCGCCCGAGGTCGAGCAGCTCGCGCCGCGCCCACTCCACGCTGACCTTCGCCGCGGGCGTGGCGGCGCCGAACGCGATGAACACCGGCGTCGGCATCAGGCGCGGGGATTTCCAGAGGTACTTGTTGCCCGCGAAGGAAAAGACCGAGCCCCACAGCCCGTCGATCGCGACGGCCACGACCGGCACCTCGGCCTGCCGCGCCATCACCTCGAAGCCGCGCTGGATCTCCATGAGTTGGCCCGTGCGCGAGATGTGGCCCTCGGGGCAGACGCAGACGACCTCGCCGGCCTTGAGGGCCGCGACCGCCGCCTTCATCCCGGACCGCGGCTGCTCGGCCGAGATCGGGATCGAGCCCGAGATCTCGAAACACCAGTTGAAAAAGGCGTTTCGCCGCAGGCCCTGGTGGCCGACGAACCGGATCGGGCGCTGGCACGCCAGCTGGAGCACGATCACATCCACGTACGAGATGTGGTTGGCGATGATCAGCACGCCGCCGGTCGAGGGGATGTTCTCGGAACCGCTGGTGCGCACCCGGTAGAGCGTGCGCGCGACCAGGCTGGCGAACAGTTCCAGCAGATACGGCAGGTGGGTGCGTCGGCGGAGGACGGGGTAGAGCATGAAGGGAAGAGGGGTTATGCCGGTGGTGTCGGCGGGGGTTCAAAGCTTTTTATCGGAGCCGTCCCCGCCCGGGGCCGCGTCGTCCGCAATCAGGTGGCGGAAGCGATGGTAGGAGAATCCGACCCAGAGCAGCACCGCGCCCAGCGCGCCAAAGGCGACGATGCGGTAGAGCGTGGAGTGGAGGTCGACGAGAAACGTCCGCGGCACGCACAGCGCGAGCCCGGCGAGGCCGAGCAGCCGGTCCGGGCGCGACCGCGCAAACAGCCCGAAGCCGAACCACGCGAGCGCCGCCACCCCCCAGCCGACGGTGACGTAGGGCTGCAACCCGCCGCGCTGGGCCAGCATCAGGCCGAACGCCAGGGCGAGACCGGCCCCGGGGAAGATCCACGCCCGCGCCGCGCGCATCGTCGCGGAGGCCCAGAGCCGGCCCGCCGGGAGGAACCGCGCGAGCAGGGTCGCGACGACCGCGATGCCCGCGACCGCCGCAAACCCGCCGCCGAGGTTGGAGACCTCCAGGTCGCGCCGCAGCACCAGCTCCGCCGCCCGGGCGAGGCCCAGGACCACGAAGCCCGTCGCCACCTCGACGACCGCCGGGAACCCGAGGCGCGCCAGCCCGAGGGCCGCCGCCCCCGCCCCGGCGAACCACGCCACCCGGACATCGCCGCCGGTGTAGCAGGTGATCGCCACGGCGGAAGCCAGCCCGGCCAGCCAGGTCTGCCCCAGCGCGGTCTCCCCGGGGTTCGCCCCCGCCGCCGTCCAGCGTTCGCGCACCCGGTCCCACCGTGACCAGACGAGCGCCGGTATCCACGCCACGGTGACAGCGGCCACCGCCATGGGCACCATGCGCGCGCCCGAGTTGAGACCGATCAACAGCACCGTGACGAGCGTCAGCACCCACGCCGCCACCCGCAACGCCCCCAGCCAGACCCACGCGAGCAGCCCGACGGCCAGCAGCGCAAAGCCGGTGATGACCGCGAGCCCCTGCGGCCCGTCGTTCCGCTGCGCCGCCACGACGAGACTGTAGAGGACGCCAACCGCCACAGTGAACCAATGCGTGCCGCCCCGCGGGCTTTCGGCGGCGACCTGGGCCTGGCCGCGCGGCCATTTCGCCAGCAGCGCCGGCCCGATCAGGCCGACGAGGGCCGCGATCCACCGCGCCGTTTCCGCACCGGCTGTCCCCCGATGGGCGAGCGTTGCGACCACGTCACCGACCGCGCCGATCCCCAGCGCGCCCATCGCCCGGTGCCGATGCAGCAGGAATGTCAGTAGGCCAAACATCGCGGAGAACACCATGCCACCCGCCAGGAGCCAGCGCAGCATGTCCAGGTC
>JAPLTR010000642.1 GCA_026398065.1 Verrucomicrobiota bacterium
CGGGGCTCCGCCTGCACCTGCTCCGTCGCCGTCTACGCACTTTCCTCCGACACCTGCCAGCCCCGGCCCGATGATAAAAACTTACGCCCACCTCCGCCGCCTGCACTGGCACCGCTGAAAATGAGTTTCCACACGGTCTGAGAAGTATGCAGGCTTGCACCATCCTTGCCTTAGCGCCGGCGCAGGTCGGCGGGGGCATTCTGCGCGAGGGTAGTTTCATTCCTTTCGGTCAAGGTGCCGCTCTCTATTTTGTCAGGCAGTTTTCGCCACCTGACGAGAATGATTTCAGGATGTCCCTCGCGCATCAATCTGTGGCCGAATCCAGCGCGACCTGGCTCCCTGTTTTTTGGCCATAAAAAAGGCGCGTGAGCATCACGCGCCTTTGAGAATATCAGGCAGGCTTTATCCTGCGCCCACCGTTTACTTCAGCTCGTAGATCTCGAGGAGCGCGCCGCCGGGGTTGCCGGAGGCGGCGCTGACCTGGGCGGTGTAGGCGCCGGGGGCGAGCGTGAGGACCACGGCGGCGTCCTTGCTGCCGTCGGTCAGGGCGAAGGCGCCGACGCTGCTCGCGCTGGCGACCAGCGCGGTCTTGGTGGCGGCGTTGGTGCTCCAGTTGTCGTTGGCGGCGACCACGCGGCCGGCACTGTCGAAGATGCCGACCGTCGGGTCGGCGATCGCCCCGGCGACGCCGAACTGCGTGAGCGCGGGACCCACGCCGCGGACGAGGAGGTTTTCGCTCGTGGCGCTGCCGGCGACGACGAAGCCGCTGATGAGGAGGCCGTCGGCGGCGGTGAGGTTGCTGCGGCTGGAGACGTTGGCGAGGCGCGAGGCGGAGCCGCCGGCGACGTCGTACACTTCGGCAAGGGCGATGCCGCCCGCGGTGTCGTTGGCGTCGGTGACCTGGATCGTGTACGCGCCGGGCGCGAGGGTGACGAGGATCGCGGCGTCGGCGCTGCCGGCGGCCAGCGGGAAGCCACCGCTGACAGCGGCGGCCTGCGCGACAGCGGCGGAACCGGCCCAGCCGTTGTTCTCGACGAGGGTGTTGCCGTTGGCGTCGAAGAGGCGGAGGACCGGGGCGGCGAGGGCGTTGGCGACCCCGAAGGCGGTGAGGCCGGGGCCGACGGCACGGACGAGGACGGTGCGTTCACCGGTGCCCGAGATCGCGAAACCGGTGGCGAGGATGTTGTCCGGGGCGATGCGGGCGCGGGTCGAGAGATTCGAGAGACGCGCGAGGCTGGCGGAGCCGGGTGTGGTCGCGAGCTGCGCGGTGGCGATGGCTTGGTTCAGGGAGGCCGTGTCCGCGAGGACGCGGAAGCCGCTGACCGGGGCGCCACCGGTGCCCGGGGGCACGGGAGTCGGCGTGGTGCCCGGGGGCACCGGAGCCGGGAGTCCGGTGGGCAGCACGGCTTCCACCGCGAGCTTGTTGGCGAAATTGATTTCCTGCACGGACTCGGTGAGGCCGGACGAGCCGCCGCCGCCGCTGGCGACGATCGCGCGGGCGCGGAGGTAGAAGCTGTTGGTCGTCGCGGGCAGGCTGGCCGTGGCCGACCATGTGGTCGTGCCGGCGGCGCGCGCCGCGGTCCCGAGGTTCGTCCAGGTGATGGCGTCGTCGGAGCGGGCGAAGGTCACGCTGGAGACTTCGGGCGCGGTGCCGGCGCGGTTCCAGGTGACGGTGGTGCCGGCGGCGTTGACTCCGAGGAACTGGGCGGCGGGCGAGCTGGCGGAGAGGCGGGCGAGTCCGGCGCGGAGGAAGGTGCCGACGCGGGTGAAGTTGCCACCGATCAGGACGCGACCATCGGTCTGCAGCGTGATGGCCGTGACGGCGCCGTCGGGCTGCGGATTGAAGGTGGTGTCAACGGTGCCGTTGGCATTGAGGCGGGCGATGAAGCCGGTGAACGCGCCACCGACCAAGATGCGACCGTCGGCCTGCACGGCGATGGACCGGATCTCGGCGGACCCGCCGTTGAAGGAGGTGAAGGTCGTGTCGGGGGTGCCGTTGGCGTTGAAGCGGGTGACGATGTTGCGGACGCCTGAGCCGGCGGCGAGGACGACGATGCGGCCGTCGGCCTGCACGGCGATCGCCGAGACGGCGCCGACCGCGGGGGCGAAGGTGGCGTCAGCGGAGCCGTCGGGGAGGAGACGGACGAGATTGGCGCGGGGCGAGGTGAAGCTGCCGCCGACGAGGACGCCGGCGTTGGTGTCGCCCTGGATGGCGAGGGCGTTGACGGGGCCGTTGAAGCTCGGGGCAAATCCGGTGTCGAGCGTGCCGTCGTTGCTGAAGCGGGCGAGGCGGTTGCGGGTGGCGCCGGCGATGGTGGTGAACTCGCCGCCCACCAGCGTGCTGCCGCCGGGGAGGGTGAGGAGGGAGGTGACGGCGGCGTTGGGCTTCGGCTGGAACGCGGTGCTGACCGTGCCGTCGTCGTTGATGAGGGCGAGGTACGGGCTGGCGGTGCCGCCAAT
>JAPLTR010000510.1 GCA_026398065.1 Verrucomicrobiota bacterium
CAGCCCGGGCGATGGCCCTGGCGCGCGAAGCCGCCGAGGCGGCGGCGGCCAAGGACAACGCCGGCTATCTTGCGAAGATGGAGGCCGCGGTCGCGCTCCGGCCGGACTTTCCTCGCATGCTGGTGAACCTCGCGGCCGCCCAGCTCGCCAATGACCGCCCCGACGAGGCCATCGCCACCCTGGGGCGGTTGGCGGCTTTGGGGGCGCATTCGCCGGTGGAAAAATCGGCGGACTTCGCTGCGCTTCGCGACCAGCCGGAGTTCAAGGCGGTGGTGAAAAAAATCGCCGCCAACCTGTACCCTATCGGTCGGGGCGAGATCGAATTTTCCGTGCCCGACATGACCGGGGCCATCGAAGGTCTCGCGTGGCGCGAAAAGACCGGGGAGTTTTTCCTGGGCGACGCCCACAACCGCTGCGTGTGGGTGCGCACCGGGGAGAAGCAGGACGTCAAGGTGCGCCGTTTCACCCCGGAGGGCGAAGAACTGTGGGGCGTGCTGGGGCTGGCCGTCGATGAGGAGCACGGCGTGCTCTGGGCAGCGACCTCGGCGGTGCCCGCGATGAGCGGATTTACGCAGGCTCAGGATGGCACGGCGGGGCTGGCGGAAATCGATCTCGTGACCGGTGCGGTGCGCCGCGTGGTGCCGGTCGTGCGTAAGGACGGCGACCAGTATTCGCACGTGCTCGGCGATCTCGCGCTCGGGCCCGACGGCAGCGTCTATCTGCCGGACAGCGGCGGCCCGACGATCTGGCGGCTCGCACCCGGTGGCACGGCGCTCGAAGCGTGGGCGGGCAGCGCGGAATTTTTATCCCTGCAGGGTGCAGCGGTCGCCCCGGAAGCCAGCGCGCTCTTCGTCGCCGACCATGCCAACGGCCTGCTGCGCGTCGACCTCACCACGCGCGCTGTGCGGCGGCTCGACCCGCCGGAGAACACGACGCTGATCGGCATCGACGCGTTGGTGCGCGCACCCACCGGCGATCTCATCGCCGTGCAAAACGGACTGCGGCCCAATCGCGTGCTGCGCATCACGATCGACGCCAGTGGCGAATCGATCACGGGCGTGACGGTGCTGGAGTCGGCGCACCTGACGATGGCGGCGCCGGCGCTCGGGTGCATCGCAACGGACGGGGCTTTTTTCTTTGTCGGAAATTCCGGCTGGGCACGCTTCGACGAGGCGGGTGCTCCGGCGACCGCGCCGCGGCCAGTCCCTATTTTCAAGACGAAGCTGTGAGGCGAGTGGCAGGGGAACCTGACCTTGCCGCGGGAAGCATGATGAGATTAAGTCAGCTATGAACTCCACTTCACGCGCGGCGGCCGCTGCTTTGATTCTTTCGGTCAGCTCTCTCTCATTTGGCGCGGAACCCGCCAAATCCACCGCAGCCAGCGCCATGGATCTGGCGGCAAACGGTGCGGCGATGCTCAAGGCTTCAGGACTCACGCCGTCACAGCTGCTCGGAGGCACGAAGACCGGCCTCGGGTCCATTCTCGATTTCGCGGCGGACGAACTGGCCAAGCCCAATGCCGTGCAGGTAGGCATGCCTGGCTCGATGGCGAAACTCGAAAGCTTGGCGAAGAAGGCTGGCCAGTCGGGGCCCATCGACAGTTTCAAATCCTCGCTCACCGCGGCGGCGGCCAGCGTGATGCCGCAGACGACTGCAGTGATGAAAACCACGCTGGCCGGCCTGACCATCGACGATGCGATGGCGCTGACGAGTAACGCGCCCGACTCGGCGACGAAGCTCTTGCGCAAGGTTTCGGAAAATGCGCTGCGGGCGAAACTGATGCCGCTGGTCGCGCAGGCCATCGCGGCCAACGGCACTGCGGCAAAAGCCAAGGAACTGGCGGCGAAGGCCGGCCCGATGGCGGCGATGCTCGGCGTACCGAATGCCTCGGACCTCGAAAACTATCTTTTCACCCAGGTGATGGACACCAGCTTTGCCTATGTGGCGAAAGGCGAGGCCGCGGTGCGCGCGAATCCTGGCATGCTAAAAGATGCCGTCGCGGCGAAGGTGTTTGGGCTGGCCAAAAAGTAAGGCTGCCCAGTCCCCCCGGCGGGAGAAGCCGATCTGCGTCTACTCGCGGATCGTGACGTCGACCTGTTCACCGGGACGGAGATTGAGCGCGGCGGGCGCGGCGATGTGGATGCGGAGTCCGAGTTCGGGCGTATTGGCCCGGTTGAGCAGCGCAAGGATTGTGGGTGAAACGGGCTCCAGGACCCCGCCCACCGCAGTGATTTTTGCCGGGGCCGTCTGGCGTGCGGCGGTGCGGCGGCGGATGTCCACCGTCATGCCGGGCTTCGGTTCGAAGGCGAGCGGCTGGCGGACAAAGCCGACGAGGCGCGCCGACTGCGTGGCGGCGACGGTCACGATCGGTTCACCGGCCTTGAGGCTCTCGCCGGCACGGCGGTGCACGGCGGACACAACGCCGTCCAGGGGGGCGGTGAGCGCGACCGTGCCGAGCTGGGTCTCGGTGAGACGGAGTTTTTCCTCCTGCACGTGAGTCGCGGCGGCGAGGGTCTCGGCGGCAGGGCGTGGCGTGGATTCTGCGCTGCGCTGGGAGAATTCACGGGCGGCCGGGCCGAGGGTTTCAACCAGCTTGGTCTGCTCGGTGAGCTGGGCGGAGAGATTCTCGCGCTGGAGGCGGGCGGTTTCGTAGATTTCTACGGAGACGATGTTCTTTTCGAACAGCGGCCTGAGCCGGACGAGTTCGGCCTCGGCCTGCTGAAGCTGCACGCGCAGCGAGGCGAGCGTCACCCGCTCATGCATCCAGTCGAGCTGCAGGCGGCCGGCATCGAGAGCGACGCGCTGCGCGGGAAGCACCGGCTCGAGATTCGCACGCATCAGCGCGATTTCAGCGCGGATGACGGCAAGCGAGGCGGCGAGGAGCTTGGGATCAGCGACCTGCACATGACCGATCACCTGGCCGGCGGTCACCGGCTGAAACAATGCGACGTCAAGGGTGGTAAGGGTGCCACCTTGGGCACTGCGCACTTCTGCCGAAACGGTCTCCGCCTCGGCGACGAGGCTCGGCGTGACCGAGTGATTCCACAGCACGGCCACGGCGGCGACGCCGAGGGCGAAGACGACGAAAGGCAGTTTTTCCGTGCAGAAGGCGGTCCACCGCAGACGCGAGGGAATGGGGATGGGAGGAAGGTCGTTCATACTTCGGATTCCGAATCGGCGCGGACACCATTGACGTCCGTGGCGCCGGGCAGGGCATTGAGCTCGGACAGCAACTCCTCGGCGCGATCCGGATCGCGGAGAAGCAAATGGTAGGAGAGGTCGGCGGCCCCGCGGTCCGGGGCGACGCGCTGCTGGGCGACGCGGGCCTTGCGGCTGTGGCGTTCGAGGAGGCGGCTGAGCGCCGGGAGCTCGGCGACGGGGCGGGCCCAGTGCAGGTTGAGGATGAAATCGTAGTGGTGGCGACGGCCGAACTTCGTGAGCCACGCGTAGAGCATGACGGCGGCCAGGACGCCGCCGCCGAGGATCGCGGTGGTGAACTTCTGCGTCCCGCAGGCCATTCCGATCACGATGGCCGCGAGCACATGTGCGGTGTCGAGCGTATCACGAAGAATGTTACGGAAACGCACCACGGCGAAGACGGCCATGAGGCCGAAGGCGGTGACGAGGCTGTTGGCGAGGACCATCATCACCAGCGCGACGGTGACCGGCAGGATCACCAGCGAGACCACGAAGGCCCGCGAGTACGACAGCCCGTCGTGGGTAAGCATGTAAACCCACGCGATGAGCTGACCCATCAGGAAGGCAAGCAGGAGGGCGAGGGCGAGCGTCGGGAACGAGGTCGGCGCACTCGCGTAGTCGCCGTGGAGAAACGATTCGAGCATGGCAGGGGTGGGCTCAGGGAGCGGAGGAAATCAAAGGAGGAATTTCGGACCAAGGGCGAGACCGCAGAACGTCAGCCAGCCGGGAAGGGCCTGACCAGAGAGGCGAGGTCGAGCCGTGGATCGGCGGATGGAACAGGCTCAGACCGTGCCGAGTGCGGCCACGAGCACAGGCAGAAGGCGTGGAGCCGATTGCCGGAATGACGACGCCCCGGCAGCAGCGCTGAAGCGGGACGCGCCGAGGGCGTTGACGCCATCGACGTATTTGGCGGCGCTCCCCTGCACGAGGTTGAAGGTGCGGACCATGATCTGCAGCCAATCCGGGTACCGGTTGGTGAACTTCAATTCCACGATCACCTGTTCGCCGAACGGGCGGACCGGATGGCGGAACGTGGTGTCGAGACGGGGCTCAAGCTCGGGTTCGCACACGACGACGCGGTCCATCGTGACCCGGACGGCATTGTTGCCCTCGCTGGTCCAGGCCTCGCGGTCATAGGAAACACGTGCCCGCGGCCTTGCGCCGAGGCGGCGGAGCAGCTCACAGAATTTCTGCAGGGCGGCAAAGTCGCGGGCGTCGGCCTTGATGAGATGCCTCATCGAGGGCCAGGCACCCCCGAGGATTTCCGGCACAAACTCGCGGCGGACGCGGGCGCGCTGCTTGTAGATGCAGCGGTCAACCCGGCGTTTGATCTCCAGATAGATCGGCGAGTCGGGCGACTCGTCGTAGTAACGAACGCGAAGCTTGTAGCGGTCGCGGTCGCCGTTGACGGTCGCACGATAGGTGTGGAGGTCGCCGGAATCGAGGTATAGGCTGTGAACCGGATACGCTGGAATTGTCCGTCCGGCCGCGAATTCATCGGGCGCGAGATACGGCCGCACAAAGTGGCGGATAGCGACGGCCGTGGCCTCCGGCACCTGGAACTTCAGTTCGAAGCGCTGAGTCTGCAGGCGATCGGTGTTCATGGCGTACACAGGGTCCGAAGACGTTGGGTGGCTCCCGGGGTTACGAGGGCGTGACGGGCGGCGTAGGAATACGCATCCCGCATCCCGCCCGAGCGCGTGGTGATCTCTCGTCGCAAGATCTTCGGTGACGATGAATTAGGGAGCTTCATAGATTTCAACAAGGGCCAGGCCGGTGGTGGCATTGGTGCCGCTGACCTGAACGGTGTAGGCACCGGCGGGAAGGGTGACGACGAAGGCGGCATCCTTGCTGCCCGTCGGGAGTGCGAAGGCGCCGACCTGCGTGGCCACACTGGAGGTGGTCGCGGGTGCGGCACCGGCGGACCAGTCGTCGTTGGTGAGGATCGCTTGATCGCTGCGGTAGATCGCGAGCTGCGGATCGGCGAGAACACCGGCGAGACCGAAGCCGGTGAGCGTCGGACACACGGCGCGGATGAGGAGCGTCTTCGCGCCGGCACCCGAAATTACGAAACCGGCGATCACGATGTTGGTGCCGGTGCCAACAAAGCCGCGCGTGGAGATGTTGTTGAGTTTAGCGGTGGGCGTGGCCGCGGTGTCCGCGTCGTAAAGTTCGAGGAGCGCGATGCCGGTCCCGCCATTGGCGCCGCCGGCGCTCGCCGAATATTGTCCGGCCGGCAGATCGACGAGCAGCGCGGAGTCGGCACTGCCGGCGGTGAGGGCAAAGGCGCCGAGCGATGCGGCTGTGTTCGTCAACGTCGTGAGTGCCGTGGTGGTGCCCCAGTTGTCATTGGTCGCAACGTCGACGTAGGTCTGCGTGCCCGTGTCGTAGCGTTTCAACGTGAGCTGCGGGTCGGCGAGCGCGCCCGCGACGCCGAAGCCGGCGAGGGTGGGGCCGACGTTGCGGAGCAGGACGCGCTTCGTGCCGGTGCCGGTGATGACGAAGCCGGGGACGAGCGCGTTGGCGTCGGCGAGCGACGTGGCGCGGGTGGCGAGATTGGTCAGACGCGCGGTGGACGTGACCGCGGAGGCGACCGTGAGGGTGATCGCGTCGCTCGTGGTCGTGGTACCGGCGGCGGTGACCTGGGCACGGTAGGTGCCGGCGTTGTACGTCTGCGTGCTCGGGAGCGTGTAGCTGGCGGAGGTGGCGCCGGCGATGTTCACCCACTGGCCGTTGACGAGGACCTGCCACTGGTAGGTGATCGCGCTGTCGGAGGTGGCACGAACGCTGAGCGTGGTGAGGTTGCCCGCGGTGGTCGTGACGGTGGCGGAGTTGCCGAGCGCAATGCTCGTGCCGCCGGGATCGGCCGCACCGGGATTGCCCTGCGCGGCGGTCGACGCGCGCCACGTGGTGCGCTTGTCCCAGTCGCGGGCAGCGGTGGTCGTGGGATTGCGCACGACGAGCGAGTAGCCGCCGCCCGCCGCGAGCGCGGACCAGTCGGCCTCGTAGCGGAAATTCAAAATATGGACGTACCACGGCGCGGGCAGCGTGTGACCGATGGTCTCCCCGCTGTTGTCCAGCGAGCCGCTGAAACTGCCGGGCGCAAGCGAGGCGGAGGCCGTGGGATAGCGGGAGTTGAAGGCGCTGCGGCTCTTCGCGACGACAGTGTACGCGCCCGCCGCGAGCGTCGTGCCGGCGGGGAAGGTGTAATCGAGCCCGTTGGTGAAGCGCACGCCGCCCAGGTCGAGCGTGGTCGTGCCGAGGTTGACGAGCTCGATAAACTCGTAGTCGCCGGCGTTGCTGGACGCCACGGGCTGGAACATGATCTCGCTGATCCGGAGATTGTTCAGCAGGGCCGCGTAGGCGGCGGGCAGTGTAGTGGAATTGGAGATACCGGGCGTGGGCACCGCGAAATCGGAGAAGGCCGCTGCGCCGTCGGCCGTGCGACCGGTGGAGTGGTCGGCGGGCTGGGAGACAAAGTCGACCTGGTCGATGACCGCGCCGTTGGCCCCGAGGAGCGAGAGGACGTCGAAATCCGCATCGAGGGAAAACACGAAGTCGGCGCCATAGAGGGGAAGGTATCCGCCGGCCGCAATGAAGCTGAGTGCGGGAAACGCAAAGCGGCTCGGGTAGTTCGTGGCGTCGTCGGTGAGACGGGCGCCCCCGAGGGCGACAGGTTGCGCGGCGGAGTTAAAGAGTTCGACGAAGTCGTGATCGACGCGGAACGAGATGCGCCCGCCCCATTCGTTGATTTTGACGGAATTGATCGCGCCGAGCGTGGCGGCAGCGGCGTTGGCGGCATTGGGCGTCGGGGTGGTGAGGGCCCAGGTCGAGCCGGTCGGGCCGGTGCGGGAGATGGAATAGTCGGGGAGCTGGAAGCCGAAGGTGACGGAATCCAGGAGCGTGCCGCCGGCGGCGGTGGTGTCATAAAGGCCGATCACCTCGCCCTCGGCATCGAGGGCGAAGCCGGTGTGGAGGCCGGACGCGCTCGTATCCGTGTCGGCATACACGACGAGATAGCCGCCCGCGGCGATGCTGGTGCCGCTGGGGAAGACATATTTGCGCGGCGTCGCCGGGTCGTCACTCAGGCTTTTGCCCGCGAGATCGATCGCGGTCGCGCCCGAATTGAAGAGCTCGATGATGTCAGGGAACGTGGAGCCGTTGGCGATCTTGGTGTTGGTGGCGAGCAGCTCGTTGAGGCGGAGCGTGGGGGTGGAGTTCGCCGTCAGCGTCCCGTTGCTCGTGGCGGTAGTCGCAGCGATTTTCCCTGAACCAATGAGACCGAGGAGATAGGACTGTCGCTGCGTCATGAACGTCTTGATCGACGTGCGGTAGCTGGCGGGCGTCCACGTGAGGTGGTTGTCGACAAATTGGTGGAACGGTGGATTCGACGAGCCGCTCGTGTCGGAGTCGAAGACCGTGCCGAAAAGCTCACGGATAGCGGTGAGGTATTTCAGGCGAAACGCGGCGTTCCCCGGTCGCGTGCTGTCTCCGAGCAGCGGCTGGAGCGGGCGCATCAGTGTGTCCGCAAAACCGGTCGAACCGGCCCCAACTTCGGTGGCGTCATAGAGACCCTTGGCGGTGGCGGTGGTTGTGGCCTCCCCGAGGCCGAAGGTCGTATCGAGGTCGTGGGGGATCGGGACCATGCGGGTGGTGGTGCCGTTGCTGATAAAGGCGGCGGCGTAGTCATCGTCTTCGCCGGTGGAGAGATTTTCCTCGGCGTTGGGCATGATCGTCATCACCGCCAGGTAGCGGGCGAGGTAGTCGAGATCCGCGACCGTTGAAAGGGTGGCGGTCTCGGCGTCCGTGAACGGCACGCCGTTCCAGGTGCCGTTGGCGACACTCGTTGTCGTCGCGCCGGTGAAATGAGAGGAGGCGACTTCGTTCCAGACCTTGGAGAAATTCATCACGTCGGACCAGTCGTTGGCTGCGCTGTTGTTCTGCTTCGACCAGCCGCTCCACGTGGTGTCGGGGTTGGCGGGAGGCGTCGCCGGCGAGTAGGCCCAACCGGTGATCGCGACCTTGCGGTAGAGCTGGGCTTCGACCGCCAGCGGGAAGTGATTGTCGAGGTAGTCGCCGTTGAGTTCCTCGATGCGGACGAGCTGGCCGTAGTCGGCGGTGCTGCCGGTGGTGACCGAGTACTCGACCCCGTTGCGGCGGACCTCGATGGGGGAGGCATCGGCGGCGACAAGGCCGGAGGCGCGCATCGCCCGGTGGGCGAGGAACTGCACGGGGGCGCCGCGGGGATTGATGAGGAAGTCGCTCACGCCATCCCAGCGGTCGTCGGTCGGCATCGAGATGCGCAGCGGCTTGATGGTGTAGCTGCGGCTGCTGTTGCCGCGCACACGCATCGAGCTGACGTAGCGGATGGTGGTGTCGTCGCCGGTCGTGGCGATGAGGGTGAAATTGAACTGGCGGTCGCCGATGGCCCCGCCTGCGCCACCGCCACCGGGAGCGCCACCGCCGGGCCCACCCGTGGTGCCGCCGGCCGTATAGGTCGTGAACGCGGTGTTTTCCGCGCCGGTGAGGACGAGACGGTAGGCGGCCGAGGCGCCGGCGATGACCTCGTTGTCGACCTGAAGGGCAGCATTGGCGTTCTGGCCCTCGCTCGTGGGCGCAGGCCAGGTGCGAGTGAGCGTGCCATCGCTCGCGGAGACGTAGAACTCGACGATGGTCTTGTCAGCCATCGGAGCCAGCGTGGCGGAAAACGCCCCGGTGCCGTCGTTGGCCATCGCCGTGGCCTGAAATGCGCCCGGCGTGGCCGAAGTGGCGACACGCCAGTAGAGCGTGGCGGTCAGCTTCGCATCGGTCGCGCCGAGTTCGTCGGTGAGATTGGCGGAGATGACGACGGGATCGGTGCTCTTGGGAACGGCAGGGGCGTGTTTCACCCCGGTGATGAGCGGGGCGACATTGGTGGCGCGGAGGGAATTGGCGGCGCCCGGCGTGCCGCCGGCGGCGGTGGAAGCGCCCCAGTTCTGGCCGGTGTTTTTCGAGAGCGCGGGATTGCGGCGCTCAAGCGAGGAGCCGGCGGAATCGGCGGCGGAGACCCACGACCAGCCGCCGAGCGAGTCGCGAGTACGGACGGCCCAATCGCCCTCGTTGGCGTAGTCGACCGAGTCGACCTCGGTAAACGTGCCGGAGGTGGAGCCAGGTTTGGAGAGCGTGATTTTCTCGCCCTTGTTGGCGAGGGTCGCGCCGGTTTTCCACGGCCCAAGGACGGTCGCAGCGGCGGCGCTGGGGCTGGCGGCCTTGAGCGCGGTGGGATTGGCCGCGATGACGAGATAACCGCCGGCGGGGATCGTGGTGCCCGCCGGGATCGTGTAGTCGGCACCGGTGGTGATGGCCCAACCGCCGACACTGACCGCGGAGGCGTCGGGATTGTGAAGCTCGATAAATTCGAGCGCGGTGTTTTCCGGGTAGGTGGTGCCGGGCCGATACATGATCTCGTTGATCACGGGCGCAGCCAGAGCGCGCATGGCGGAAAACAGCAGCACCACCAGGAAGGCGTGCAACAGCAGCGTGGCGATCGAACGGCGGAAAATGGGCATGGAGTGCTTCATCGGTTGAGCGGGTAAGACTCTTAAGGGGCGAAAAGAGTCATGCGTTTGTGACAATGAGGTGACAAACCGGGGCGAACGAGGGGATTTGTGTCGCAAAGGAGGGCAACGTGCGACGGCGAAACTCGTCAGGCACCGGCCTTGCGCCGTGCAGTTCTTCGACAAACACTGGGGGGACCCTCTTCCATGCCCTCGAAACCCATTCCCGGCTCCAGCGGCGACGTCCTGACGATCTTGCCCTCGGCGTATCTGCCCCATGCGGCCACCGGCCTGCTGCACCTGCCCCGCTTCCTGGCGAAGTGCAAATACGTGAAGGAGAAAGGGGCGCTGCCGCCCAGTTACGCGAAAAACTACAAGCGCGGCTGCGATCGCTTTCTCAGCCAACATCTTGGGATCGAGCCGAACGCGGTGGAAAAGATCGTCCACGAGTCAGCCACGGACGAAGAGATCGAAGCGAAGCTAAAGCGGCTGCTCCCTGCCGACGTACGTGCGGCCCAATGGAATCGCCGTTACGTACAGATGGGCATGACGCCCGCCGGGAGGGAATTTATGGCCACTGCCCTGACCGCGATGGGGTGCGCGGACCGCCTTGAGGAAATCAAAAGCGTACCCGACCTGATGGAGTTCGACGAAGGAAGGATCGAGTAAACCGGCCGCTACGCCAGCGACCAAGGCGAACGCATCGCACGGGTGCGGAGGCGGTTGGCCATGTCGTCGCCTACGAACTCCTCCTTGGCCGGATCCCACCGGAGCTTGCGGCCAAGGACCATGCCAATCTGACCCAAGTTGCAGACGGTGGTCGTGCGGTGGCCGAGCTCGACATCGGCGATCGGACGCTGCCGGGAGCGCACGCAGGCGAAGAAGTTGTCGTGATGGTTGTTACTGAGTGCGAGCTGGATAGGCTTGTTGGGCGCCTGCATTTCACGGAGCAGGGTGTTGTCGGAAGCGCTCATTTTGTCGCGGGAGATATCGAGCCAGCCGCGTTCGCCGACAAACCGCACGGTGCCGCCACCCTCATAGCGGGTACGGCAGTGCATCGGGATGCCGTTGGCATAGCGGACCGTGAAATCGACCTTGGTCGAATTCGTAAAGAGGCCGCTGCTTGGAAACTCGCCGTGGCCCTCTACCTCGACGGGGCCGCTGTTATCCATATCGAGCGCCCACTGGCCGATGTCGAGATAGTGTGCGCCCCAGTTGGTGACCTGACCGTAGGCGCTCTCGGAGATAAAGCGGAAGTTGTAGTGGCACCCGTTGGAATTGTAGGGGCGCCACGGAGCGGGCCCGAGCCACATGTCCCAATCGAGATTGGCCGGCACGGGCTCCGGTTTCCACGTGGAGCCGCAAAACCGGTTGTTCGGCGGAATGTAGACGTCGATGCGGTCGAGTTTGCCGAGTCCGTTGTTACGCACGAATTCGGCAACGTCATGGAACCGCTTCATCGAGCGGTGCTGCGTGCCGTGCTGGGCGACGCGGTTGTATTTGCGGGCCGCCTCGACCATGGCGCGGCCCTCGGCGATGGTGAGCGTGAGAGGCTTCTCGCAATAGACGTCTTTGCCGTTGCGCATCGCGTCGATGGCGAGGAGCGCATGCCAGTGATCGGGCGTGCAGACGAAGATGGCGTCGATCTCGGGGCGGCGGTTGAGCTCGCGGAAATCCCCGAACATTTTGCAGTCAGTGTTGCCGTAGGCCTTATTGACGCGGGCAGCGCCGGCCTTGCAGCGGTCGCGATCCACATCGCAGACGGCGACCACGCGGACGGACTCGGGGGAGCCGAGCAACGGGCCGTAGTGGCTGTCGGCAATGTTGCCGCAGCCGATGATACCAACGGTGATTTTCTTGCTCGGGGCGTTTTCGCCGCGGAGACCTGAGGGTAAAATGAACGGGGCGGCGGCGACCGCGGTCACGACGGCGGACTGCTGGAGAAACTGGCGACGGCTAAGGGGGGCGGAGGGGGTGTTCATGGCGCGTCAGACTTTGGCGTTGGCGAGGCGTTCGAGGGCGCGAGTGGCGGCTTCGCGCACGAGGGCGGGTTCGTTGGCGGCGTCCTTGAGGGCCGCGAGGGCAGGGCGGGCGGCGGCGTCGCCGCGTACACCGATACTGCCGATCAGCCCGGCCTTTGGCGCCCCAGTGAGCGCCGGGAGCGCGTCGCGAAACGCGGCGTCGGCCTCGGGGCCGGCGATGCGTTCGAGGGCGTAGCGCGCGGCGTCGGCGGTCTTGGCCTCACGGAGCAGGGGAGCGAGCGCCGGCACCGCCCTGGCCGAACCGACCATCGCGAGCATCTGGCAGACGAACGCGAGTCCGGCCTCGGTGCGGTCGGAGACCGCGAGCGCTTTGAGGAGTTTCTCCTCGATGCGGGCGTAGCCTTCGGGCGGTGTCGCGATCACCTGCTCGCGCACCGACCAAGCATAGCTGCGGTCGCCGCCGTACTCGAGGCGGGCACATTCTTGCCAAGGATCGAGGGAGGCGCCGGCATTGGAATAGCGGTCGGCGGGGTTGGCCGAGGTCGTTTTGGAGGCGGGCGCCGTGGCGGCGAGGGAAGAATCCGCTTTCATAGGAAGAGAGGGGTTACGCGACGGTGAGAATGAAGCGCACTGCAGGTGGGGGCGGCAAGGGCAATTGAACTGGCAGGACGGCGGTGGCGGGACAAAGAAGCTGCCATCGGGCGGGCGGCGTAGTTCTCTACTGCCCGGTCCACGGATGATTCCGGTCGGATCACCGAGGAATGGTGAGCGGGAGGTTGCGCTGGCGCCCCGCATCATTTTTCTTACCCCAATGATCAAGGGCCAGAAAGTCGTCTGCATCAACGACACCTTCACTCCCACCATCCGGGCGCTCTACCAACAGCTCCCCGTGAAGGACAACATCTACACGATCCGGGAGGTATTTCTCGGTCGCGAAAAGATCGTGAAGGGCGGCGACTCGGCGACGGTCGGTCTGCTGCTGGAGGAACTGAAGAACCCTGCGGACCCCTTCCACCAAGGGCAGCAGGAACTGGGATTTTCCTCCGAGCGATTCGCCCCCTTGGAGGAATTGCCCGACGAGACGGTCGAAGCCGAGGAGATCGTACACAGCGGGGCGTGGATGCCGGCTTGAGCGAGCCGGGACGGATCGACTCGGGCCTTTGGCAGCCGCGCCGCGAAACAACCTCCCGGCGCGCCCGTCTGTTCCTCCCATGAGCCGTTTTCGCCCCCGGGTCCTGGTCCTTTCAGCCACGTTCGGTCTGTGCCTGGTCTCCTGTGGTGGACGCCTCGCGGCCCAGGATGTGAGCCACGACAAGCCCGTCGAGCTGCCCGCCTACACCGTTATCGACACCCGTGAGCTGCCGCCGCCGGAAACTTGGTACTATGCACGCATCGCGGGCTTCGAGGTGTTGTCCAATGCCTCCGAAAAATCGACCAAGCGGCTCGTCGGGGATTTTCAGCGATTTTATCAGGCCCTGAGCCTGGTGTGGCCGGGCGTGCAGCAGAAGGCGGCGGTGCCGACCGCGCTGATCATCTGCGGGCGCGGCCAGCAATTCGACCTGTTTGTGCCGGCAGGCGAGAAACCTTCCGAGCGCGCCATGGCGAGCCGCACCCTGCGCCAAGGCGAGCAGTCGGCCATCGTGATTGATTTCGAGACGAAGGTGCTGAATCTTTCGACGCCCGAAGGAATGGCCGCGGCCGGTGCCACCGCCGCCGCCCTGACCGAGGACTCGGTGAGTGTCGGTGCGGGAGGGGATCCGGGCTTCGCGATTGACGCCTATCGCCAGCTTTACCGGGAGTACATCCGTTTCCTCCTCAGCGGCGTGCAGCCCCGGGGACCCGCGTGGTTCGAGGAGGGCGTCGCGCAGATCTTCATGGCGATGGAAGTCACCAACACGACGATCATCGTTGGGAAGGTCGAGGATCCCAACACCATCTCCATGCAGCAGGCGCTCCTGAACGACGCGGGCGTCAGTGGCACTGCCCCCGCCGAGGACCGCGATTTCAACGCCGCGCTCGCCAAGCGCCCGCTCCTCGCGATGGAGAAGCTCTTCGCCGTGACGCACGATTCCCCGGAGGCCACCAGCCCGCTCGGCGGCACCTGGGCCAAGCAGTGCTACGCCTTCGTCCATTGGTGCCTCTATGGCGACGAAGGCCGCCATCAAAAGGATTTCCTGACCTTCCTCCGGCGGCTCGACAACGAGCCGCTGTCGGAGGCGCTCTTCAAGGACTGCTTCAAGAAGAGCTACAAGGACATGCTCTTCACGATTCGCAGCTACGTGGAGGGAACCAACTACAAGGTGGCCGGCGTGCGGGCGGGCAAAGGCCAGAAACTGCCCACCCCGCCGCCCTTCGAACTGCGCGAGGCGACTGAGGCCGAGGTCGGCCGCATCAAGGGCGACGCCCTGCGCCTCGCCGGCAATCCCGCCGCCGCCCGCAAGGCGATGACGACTCCCTATATCCGCGGCGAACGCGATCCTCAGCTCCTCGCGGCGATCGGTCTGCTCGAACGGGCGTCCAACGACGACGTGCGGGCCCGCAAACTCCTCGAGGCGGCCGCACAGGGGAAAGCCGCGCGGCCCCGCGCGTATCTCGAGCTCGCCCAGCTGCGTTTTGCGGAAGCCGCCGCCAAGCCGGGCGCCGCTGGCGACCGCTTCAGTCCGGAGCAGACTGCGGCGGTGCTTACGCCGCTGTTCACCGCGCGCACCCAATCGCCGCCGCTGCCGGAAGTGTACGAACTCATCGCCAAGGCTTGGGCGAAGAGCGTCATCACCCCGGGCGGCGACCACCTCGCCGTGCTCGACGAGGGCGTACGGTTATTCCCCCGGAACACCGACCTCGTCTACGCCACGGCCGTGCAAAAAATCCGCGCGGGACTCGTCCCGGAAGCGGCGTCACTTATCTCTCGCGGGTTGAAGGTGGCGCCCAACGCGGAGGTGCGCGGGAAGTTCGAGACGCTGAAAGCGAGTCTGCCTGCGGCGAAATAGGGCGAATGCCGACTGGTGGTGAAAGCCCCAGTGTGGGCGACGCCGTCAGTTCACCACGACATTGATTTCACGGGTGGCGATTGCCGTTGTTTCGCCCGGCTCGGTTGGTCGCACGTAGGCCAGCCGTACCACGCTCCGACCCGGACGGAGGGCGAAAAATGTCGTCACCCAGCCCCCGGGCGTCACGGGGGCGCCGGACTTTTCAGCAGCAGCGGCCTCGTCTGCGGGGGTCGCGGGCTTCGGGACGGCGGACACGCGCAGGATGCGCGCATCGTTGGACATGATCTGCCACTCGCAACCGGGCCCGGACTCCGGCAGGGCGGGAAGGAAGATCCGGATTGCCTCGGAAAAGCGCAGGGAGGTCTCCGACTTCTTGGCCGCAGCGACATGCGTGACGACGACCGGAGGGGTGTCTCGCGCCGGCGCCGACGTCCCGAAGACGACGAAGGCAAGCAGCAGCGGAAGGAACACGGTGAGCTTCATGGTCCTGAAATCTAGAGGGACTTTCTGCGAAGATAAACAGGGAAACGGAAGTTGGGCTTTGGCGGCCCAGGCCGGTGGAGCCGATGCGCCCGTGCGTTGACTCAGACCGGACGGTGACAAAAGTCTTCTTCCGCACCCCATGAAAATCACCCTCCGCCTGCTTTCGTTCCTCACTCTGTTCGCCGGGATCCTGCCTGCGCTCCGTGCCGCTGACGACGGTCCTGTGTTTGAACTTCGCACGTACACCGCCACTCCCGGCAACCTCGACAAGCTCCTCACGCGCTTTCGCGACCACACGCTGCGCATCTTCGAGAAACATGGCATGAAGAACCTCGGCTACGCCGTTCCGACCGACAAGGCGGATGGTGCGGGCGAAAAACTCATCTACCTGATCGCCCACCGGAGCCGCGAGGCGGCCAAGGAGTCGTGGAAGAATTTCAGTGCTGATCCCGAGTGGAAAGACGTGAGCGCCAAGAGCCAGGTCGGCGGCAAGATCGTCGCGAAGGTGGACTCGATTTTTCTGAGCGCGGCGGATTTCACCCCCAAGGTCGCGGAGTACAACGGCCAGCCACGAATCTTTGAGATGCGCACGTACACGACACCCGAGGGCAAGATCGGTGCGCTCGATGCCCGCTTCCGCGACCATACGTGCGCGCTCTTCGAGAAGCATGGCATGACCAATCTCGGCTACTACCATCCCATCGACGCCGACAAGGGCGCCGGCAAGACCCTGATCTACTTCCTCGCCTTCCCGAACCGCGAGGCCGCGACGAAGTCGTGGGCGGCCTTCCGGGCCGATCCGGTCTGGGTGGCGGCCAAGGCAGCCAGCGAAAAGGCCGCGGGCGGCTCGCTCACGATCCCCGACGGGGTGAAGTCAGTCTTCATGACGCCGACGGATTTTTCGCCGACGAAGTAAGGGACACCACCGCGGATCAAGTAACCGGGCGCGCGGACTGCGTCCCGTCCGAAACACGTTTGACTGCTGTCCACCCTACTTCAGGGCCCGGATCTTCTCCTCGATCGCCGCCGCCTGAGCGGTGGCTTCGGGGAGCGGCAGGCCCGGCGCGACGCCGGGACGCTGATGGCCCGTCGCCGTGAGCCACGCGCTCATCAGGAGTTTTCGGCGGGTGCGGACGAGTTTGAGCAGTTCGGAATCGGAATTGGTGGCGAGATGGGCGAGGAGATCGCCCTCGTCGGGGCGCAATCCCCACGCGGTGAGAATCGCCCGGGCGATCACCGCGTGGCCAAGGGCGTCGGGATGCACGCCGTCCTTGGAAAAGGCGAAAGACGGATTGCCCTGGCGGAGGCGGGTAAGCGACGCATCCATCAGGCCGTGGACGTCGATGACGTCCCAGCCTTTGGCCCGTTGGGAGAGCAACCAGCCTGCGTAGCGGTCGAGCACATCGTCATACCCGGCGAAGGGCTGGGGATAGGACGCGCGTCCCGGTGGGAGCACCTTCGCCGCGATCGGCTGGGGATCAAACACGGGCGGCGTCACATGGATGATCGTGCCGTGAGTGGCGACCACGGCGTCATGCAGCCGAATCATGCCGTCGCGGAATTTGGCGAAGCGCTCTTCGGAAAAAGGAAAATAGATGCCATCATTCATCCCGTAGCAGGCGACGACGACATCGGGTTTCGTCTGCGCGAGGATGCGGCCAAGGCGTTCGTGGAGATCGGGCCGGGGAAACTTGCCCCCGGCATGACCGTCCTCGGAAAGCCCGGACACCGTTTCGCTGGAGAGACCGAGGTCGATGATCTCGCCCCGCCATTCAGGTACGCGGGTGCGCAGCACCGTCTCGACGAAATCGACGTAACCGCCCCCGTAAGTGATGCTGTCACCGAGGATGACGACGCGCTTCGCCGAGGTGATGGCCGGAGGCAGGGCAAAGGTCTCGGCGGCGAAACCAGCGGAAACGAATGCGAGTGAGGCGAAGAAAAGTGAAACGAGACGCATGGGGTTGGAGTGGCACGGATCAACCGGGCCGGGAAGGTCGAAACGCGGTCAGACGGCCGTTTCTGCGGCTTACCAGTTCAGCACGACCAGCGACACCGCCTGGCGCGGGAGCGGGAACTTCAAGGTCGCTGCGCCACCCTCCACTGTGATGGTCGCAGGCGTGTTCTCCAACTGGGCGAGCTGGGCGGCGGCTTCGAGCTGCGCGTACTGCGGACGTGTCGGCGCGGTCGGCGAACCGAGGGACTGCCAGAGGGTGTAGGTGTTGCTGTGCGTGGCATCGACGCGGTAGTGCGTGAGCTTCGGCTGCGTCACGCCAGCCGGAAGACCCGCGAGCGAAAGCTCAATGGCTGCGACCGGACCCGGGACATCGTCATCGTGGTAGTGCCAGACGAGCACTGTGAGCTGGCGTTTCGTCGCGTCGAAACTCGCGAGCGCCGCGACGTCGGGCGCGTCGCGCACACCGGACCTGATGATGGCCTCCACTCCCGGATCGCCGCTGCTCTGCGCGTCGATCCGCCGGCCGGACATTTTCGCCATCATGCGGTGGACGTTGAAGACCGGGAGTGTCAGGCCGTTGCTGGCCATCGCGCGGAAACCCGCGAAGTAAGGCTGGTCCTCGAACTCAAAGGCCCAGGTAACCGCGCCCTGGAGATTCACCCCGTGCTTCTCGGCGAGCAGGTGTTTCCGCGCAAACGACGCGGCGGTGTAGCTCGAGTACATCGTGCCGCTGCGGTAGCCGAGCTGCGGCCCCTGGCAGGCCGCGCAACCATCGGGATCGGACTCGCCGATGACGATGGGTTTGCCCTTCAATTCGGGAAACGACGCGAAGCGGGCAAAGGCGGTATCGATGGTCTTCAACTGCCCGGCGATGCCCATGCGCACGTGGTTGTCGGGGAAGGTGGGCGTCGTGCCTTTGGCGTGAAACGAGAGAAAATCGAGCGGCGTGCCGACCTGGCCGGTGGCGTGATTTTTCCCGCGGAGACAGTGCTCCAGGAAATCCTGCATGAACTTCCCGCCGTCGCCCGCGGTGTCGGGCCCGCCGACGCGGGCGGTCGGGAGCGCGCGCCGCACGGCGTCGATGGCGTAGTCGTGCAGTTTGCGGAACTCCTCGGGCGTGCCCTTCCAGTAGGCGATGTTGGCCTCGTTCCACACCTGCCAGTACCACGACTCGACCTCCTTCGCCCCGTAGCGGGCGACGCAGTGCTTCACCCATTGGAAAACGAGTTCGCCCCACTTCGCGTAGTCTTTCGGCGGATACGCCCACCCGGTGTAGATGTCGTTGTACGGAAACCCGGGCCGCCACTCGTGCTGGTAGGGATCGGGTTTCGTCGAGAGCGCCTTCGGCATGAAGCCGATCTGCGCATAGGGCTTCACGCCGTTGGTGAGGTAGGTGTCGAAGATCCGGTCGACGATCGTCCAGTCGTAGACGGGGTTGCCTGCGGCATCCTCGGTGTAGGCGTTGGTGCTGCCCCATTTTAGCGCGGGGGTGCCGTCGCCAGTGACGAGCAGGCTGTGCGCGCGGAAATACGTCTGCGGCTCGCCGAGCCGGCCGATGTCGCGCAGCAGTTTTTTGCCGTCCTTCATGTAGGCGTAGTTGGGCTCGTCGGCGCCGAAGAAGCGGTAGATCGGGCGCAGCTCGCCGCGTGTCTGGGCGGCGTCGACGCCGATGGTGACGGGAAACGCCGCCGCGTCGGCTGCGTGTGAAACGGCGGCGGACACGGCCGTGGCGACGCTGAGTGAAAACAGGCGAAGGGTAAAGCGCATGGGGTGGGGCAGGGGTTGACGACAATCTCACACCGCCCGCGGACCGTCCGCAATCCACGAGCGCGCGGACAGTCCCCCCACCGATGGCGATGTTCACGGTGTTGTCACCCGGCCGCCGCAAGACCGTGACCTCGCGCCGCCAAGATGGCGCGACCTTTGACTACCACCATGCACCTCCATCTTCCCGCTCAACGGATTCATCGGCTTTGCGCTGTGGCCTTCCTCGGCTACTGTGCGCTCGTGCTCACGGCGGGCCGCCTTTCCGCCCAGACTGCCGGCACGGTCGCCGGCCGGGTCTCCGATGCCGCCACCGGCAAGTCCCTCCAGGGCGCGGTCGTCAAGGTGCTCGGCACCAACACAGTGACCTACACGGACGCCGAGGGCCGCTTCGCCCTGCCCGGCCTGTCCGCCGGCAATTATAAGGTCGAGGTCGACTACGTCGGACTCGACCCGTACTTCGCCACCGTCGCGCTCTCCGCCGGCCAGACGGCGAGCGTCAACGCCATGATGGAGAGCACGGTGCTGAAGATGCAGACCTTCACCGTCGCCGAAGCGGTGCGCGGCCAGGCGCAGGCCATCAACCAGCAGAAGACCGCCAGCGGCATCGTGAACATCGTCTCCGAGGAGACCTTCGGCCAGATGCTTGATGGCAACATCGGCTACGCGCTCCAGCGCCTGCCAGGCCTCACCGTCAACGAGGACGAGGACGGCACGCCCACCGGCGTCAACATCCGCGGCCTCGAGTCGAAGTACAATTCTTTCCAAGTCGACGGCAACCGTCTCCCCACCTCGGGCAACACCCGCGGCTTTTCCACCAACCAGCTCACCGCCGACGGTGTGAGCAACATCGAGGTCATCAAGGCTCCGACGCCTGACCGCGACGGCGACGCGATCGGTGGCATCATCAATGTCACGAGCCGCTCCGCCTTCCAGCGCGACGGCCGCACGATCGATCTCAACGCCAGCGGCCTCTACTACGACAAGAACAAGAAGTGGGGCTACAACGCGGGCCTCACCTACAGCGACTTGCTGGGCGTCTTCGGCGGCGAGAAGAACTTTGGCGTCAGCTTCTCCGCCACGAGCTACAAGAACTCTCGCGATTACGACAATCTCGACAAGGACTACGCGCTCCTCCGCCCGCAGTTCGATCCGCAGCTCAATCTGAAGGAGCCGATCTACTTTCACACCAACGGCACGCCGCAGACCAATTTCCGCGACACCAAGTCGGAGGGCTTCAACCTCGCGCTCGACTACCGCGTCTCAACCCGGCTCTCGGTTTACGTGAAGCCCTTTTACTCCACCAACACCGTGGACGCCGAGAAGCCCCGCACGCGCTATTACATCAACTCGAATCACAGTTTCACCGCCGCCACCGGCACCAAGAGCATCCTCGAGGCCACCTACAACACCGGCCGCAGCCTCGCGACCACGCTCAACGACATCCGTTTCCAGAACGACGCCAGCTCGACTGACAACGACGTGCGCGGCGTCTCGGTCGGCGGTCGCCAGCAGCTCGACACGATCACCGTCACGGTCGACGCCTTTTACTCCAAGAACGAGTCCACCCGCGACCGCAGCCTCGCCTACGTGATCCGCAATCCCGGGTACAACATCGCCTACGACCAGTCCGACCGCGCCCACCCGAAGTACACGATCCTCAACGGCAAGGACCGAGGTGTACCGTACCGGCACCGCCGCGAGCGGTTTCCCCTACGCCAGCTTCCTTCGCCGCTCCAATCGCAGCTCCTTTGGCGTCCCGATGCTGCTCGAACCCGACTTGGACAAGGTCGAGACGCTGTTCAAGTCCTCGCCGTCGCTCTTCACGCTCGATACCGCCGGCGCGGCGCTCAACAACGTCGTCAACGACTACCGCGCCGAGGAGGACATCACTGCCGCCTACGGCATGGGCACGCTCCGCTGGGGCGGCACCACGCTCGTTACCGGCCTGCGCATGGAGCGCAACACCTTCAGCTCGCACACCTATCGGTTTAACAGCGCCACGCCGAACGCCCCCACGCGCGTCGCCCGCGAGAAGAACTACACCGTGTGGCTCCCCGGCTTCCACCTGCGCCACGAACTCAGCCGCAACCTCATCCTCCGCGAGAGCTACAACAAGAGCTACGCCCGCCCCGATGTGGACAAACTCGTCGCCGGCCTGAACCTCGA
>JAPLTR010000066.1:0-2667 GCA_026398065.1 Verrucomicrobiota bacterium
CCCCCCCCACTGGGCAAGGCGTGGCACTGTCCCGGTAGGAATGGCGATAGTGTTGCCACGGAGACACTTTAGAGGGCCATTCTATGCGTTTTTACGTTTCGTTAGAGCGGCATTTATTTTCGGCGACATTGGTTTTAAATAGCATGTGATATTCGCGCATATTACTGGATTTTAGATTGCTTTTTGATAAATATCTACGGACATGTAGTGAAGTCCGGATCGATCTCACCCCGATACGATTTCCCGCTGATGCCCGCCGCCGTTTCATCCCCACTGCGGATTTTCTGTGAACAAGGACCGGCCAACGCCTTACGTCCGCGCCGCGCGCCATTCCATGCGCATGTTGACCTCATCCTGGCTGGTGACGATGAAGCCAAGGCGGGCGTACAGCCGCAGGGCGCGGTTGCCGTTGGCGACCGTCAGGCGCAGCGGGCGACCGGTCTCGGCCGCGAGGGACTGGAGGCTTTCGATGAGACTGCGGCCGAGACCGGCCCCGCGGTGCTCCGGGAGCAGGGCGAGATTCACGAGGTGCACGTGGTCGCCGGCTTCGGAGACGAGGCAGGTGCCGACGGCGATCTCGTTTTGCAGAATGATCGAGCCACGGGCGGCCGGATAGGCGGCGGCATGGCCGCGCGACCGCGCGATGAACTGCGTCTGCAAAAACATCTCCTGCTGGGCCGGGGGCCAGCCCCAGGCCGCGAGTTCCTCCGCGCGGGTGGTGGCGTAGAGCCGGAACAAGAACGCGCCATCGGCCGGCCCGACCGGTCGCAGGTACCACGAAGATCCGGAGTCCTTGTTCATCGTTATAGCGTGATTTTATCTGCGTTCATTTCTCAAGGACGATTGGCGGTCGATCTCCGCGAAAAAGCAAGCCGGCCGCATCCCGCGGACGGCATGGTTCAGCAATCCCCAACATCATATCCATCATGACACCTTACGTCGGAGAAGTCCGGCTAGTGGCCTGGCCCCGCATTCCAGTCGATTGGCAACCCTGCGACGGCCGGGCGCTTCCGATCTCCCAGTATGAAATGCTGTATTCGCTCATCGGCACCACCTATGGTGGCGACGGCGTGAATACCTTTAACGTGCCCGATCTGCGCGGGCGCATCCCGCTGCACAACGGTCCGGTCAATCCGCTCGGCCAGGCGGTCGGCACCGAGACGGTGACGCTCCTGACCACCCAACTCCCGGCGCACAACCACCTGGCGGCAGGCAATGCCGCCGCCGGCACCGCGGACACGCCGCTGAACAACTTTCCCGCCGTCAGTGCCACGATCTCGCCCTACAGCACGGACGTGACGTCTCCGGCGCAGTTCAACCCCCTCGCAATCACCCTCAGCGGTGGCTCGCTGCCCCATGACAACATGATGCCGACGCTGACCGCCTCGTTCATCATCGCCACCGCCGGTATTTATCCCAGCTCCAGCTAACCTTCGTTTTTCCTCCCATGGCCGAACCATTTCTGGGCGAGATCCGCCTGTTTGCCTTTTCCCTCATCCCGCGCGGCTGGACCCCCTGCAACGGGCAGTTGCTGCCCATCGCAACGAATCAAGCCCTGTTCTCGATCCTCGGGACCTACTACGGGGGGGATGGCATCACTACCTTCGCCCTGCCGGATTTGCGCGGCCGGGCGGCCGTCAGCGTCAACTACAACGATGGCACCCAACCGCCGGTGAGTATCGGGCAGTCGGGCGGAGAGACGACCCACACCCTGACACTCGCGGAGATGCCGAAACACAACCACATCGCCCTCGGCTCCTCCGGGACGGGGGGCACGCTGGTCTCCACGCCGGCCGGGGGGCTTATGACCGCTGGGACCAAGTTGAATCTGTTTATTCCCACCCTCTCAGGCGAGACGCCTCTCGCTACGGGCGCGATAGCGGCGGCCGGCGGCAACCAGCCGCACGCCAACCTGCAGCCCGCCCTCGCCCTCAGCTACTGCATCGCGCTCGCCGGGGTTTACCCGACACGCCCCTAACCCACCTACGACCATGGATTCCTATCTCGGAGAAATTCGACCCTTCGCGGGCACCTTCGCGCCCGTCAACTGGATGCTCTGCAACGGACAGATCCTCCCGATCCGGCAGTACACCCCGCTCTTTGCCCTCATCGGCACCACCTACGGAGGGGACGGGACCGCGACGTTTGCCCTGCCGAATTTTCAGGCCCGGGCGGCGATGAACCAAGGGCAGGGCCCCGGGCTCACCCAGCGGTACATCGGCGAGCCGGTGGGCTCCGCCACCGTCGGGCTGACTGTGCCCGAGATGGCTGCCCACCCGCATGCGTTCAACGTGCAGGTCACGGGCAACGCGGCCTCCACTTCGCCGCAGGACGCGGTCCCGGCGGCGGTGACCGGTCGGGGTGTCCTGCCCACTCCTTATGTCGATGCCAACGGGAAGGCGGATATGGCGCTGAACCCCAGCTTCACCACGCCCTCGGGGAACGGAGCCCCGCACAACAACCAATCGCCCTACCTGGCGGTGAACTTCATCATCTCAATGGCGGGGGAGTTCCCGAGCTTTCAGTGATTCGGTCCCTCGCCCCGCCGCCCCGGCGGCGGGGCGAAACCGGACGGGGTGCGGTCTCATCCCCAGGGATCGATCCCTCTTATCCATGATGTCTGCTTTGCGCCGCCGGTTTTGCCTCCGCGGGTTCGTCGTGCTGCTG
>JAPLTR010000066.1:2683-13677 GCA_026398065.1 Verrucomicrobiota bacterium
GCTGCTGCTCGTCGTACTCGGCGGGGAGTCGGCCTGGGCGTCGGTGCCCACGGGCCTGTCGGGTACGCCCACGCTCGGGACCAGCGCCTTTTCGACGGCGGGCGGAGCGGCGGTCACCACCGCGGATGTCACTGTCAGCGGCATCAAATACTGGGCGGTGACCGGCCTGAACAATGTCGATTTTCACAGCCCGACGATCATCTTCCCGCCGGAGGTCAACGCCCTGAAGGCGGACGGTCCGGGCATCTATTTCAACGTTGGCTCCTTCGTCGCGGTCACCCCCAATCGCGTGCTGACCGTCGCTCGCACCAGCAGTCTTGGCACGTTCACGCTCAGCACCGTGGTGATCGGTGGGTATCAGGCGGGCGACTCGTTTCTCAACATCCGGGTCACGGGTGTCGACCTCAGCGACCAGGATGTCGCGTTTACGATCGGCGGCAGCGCCTCGACCACGCACAGCGGCGCCGGACAGAAAACTCTCACCCTTGGGGGTGGCACGGCGACCCCGCTCAAGGCGTTCAA
Source organism: Verrucomicrobiota bacterium (assembly GCA_026398065.1). Taxonomy (GTDB): domain Bacteria; phylum Verrucomicrobiota; class Verrucomicrobiia; order Opitutales; family Opitutaceae; genus GAS368. Next base: position 3,206 of record JAPLTR010000066.1, read on the forward strand.
GCTCTCCTTCGACCTGCCCGGTGGCACCGCGGCGTCCGACTTCACCCTGATCTCCTTCACGATCGCCAACGCCACCAATCCGTCCGTCGCGCCGGTGTTTGTCGGCGCCACGACCACGCTGGCGGTGACCCAGGGCTCCTCGAACAACGCGGCCACCGCCCTGTTGCACATCAACGATCCCGACGTCGGCGAGACCATCACGTGGTCGCAAAAACCGGAGCCGCGGCCGGCAGCACGGTCACGGTCTTCCTCGATAAGAACGGCAACACCGTGTACAATGCCGGCACCGACCCGGTGATCACCACCACGGCCGACGGGGCAGGCGCGTGGACCGTCACCGGCCTCAGCACCAGCGGGGTGGCCGACGGCACGTACAATGTCTACGCCTTTGCGACCTCGGCCACGGGCGGTCTCACGGGGCCGCGCAGCAGCGCCCTGGGCGTGACGCTCGACACCGCGCCGCCGACGATCGTGTCGGTGGCCCGGCTCACGCCCTCGGCGCAGGCTGCGGCCAGCGGCACAACCTCCGTCGTTTTTCGAGTGACCTATTCGAAGGCGGTCACGGGGGTCGTCGCGGGTAATTTTCAGGTCGAGGCCGTCTCGGGCAATGTGGCCGGCTCCGTCGGGACGATCACGGGCGGTCCCACGGCCTACGACGTCCAGGTCACCGGCCTGACCGGGGCGGGGGAATTCCGGCTGAAGGTCGTCGACTGAGTGCCGACGGGAGGGCCGGGATCGCGTTGCATTTTTTTTCGGCCGGGGCTTGCTCGTCTGAAAATGCCCTACAAGCCGACTTGGAAAGAACGTCGCGAAGACCTGAAGCCGTATCTCGGGCCGATCATTGCGGGCGTGCTGGTGCTGGCGGTGGGCGGGTGGGTGCTGTGGCGGACCAAGCTCGCGGAGAAGCCGGGCCGGCGGCTCGTGACCCTGCCCGAGGAAACCCCGGTCCCGAGCGTGACCGAGCAAAGGGCGGCGAATGAGGTGGCGGTGCAGGAGAAGGCCTACCAGCGGACGTTGGAGACGGGCGCTCCCGTGGACGAGGTGGTCGCGGCGCTGGACCGACTGATCGGGAAACAGCGTGCGCTGATCGCACTCCAGCGACATCCGAGCGCCCAGCAGACGGACAAACTGGCGCGGTGGGAGGCCGCCCGGGGTTCACAGCACGCCCTCGCGGTCCAGGCCAGAAGCCTGGTGTTGGAACGGGAGGCGATCGCGGCCGAGCAGGCCGGGCAGACGCAGCTGGCCATCGAAAAAACGCGCGAGGCCCTGCGCCTCCAGCGCGAGGCCAACGCCGCCGCTCCGACGCCCAGCCTGAAGGACGTGCCGCGGGAGATGCGGCTCGCGCAGGAGATCGCCGCCGCAGAGGCGGCGCCCCTGCACGCGGCGACGGTGGCGTCGCTGGCGTTTGCCCGGTCGGCGGCGGCCCAGGAAAAAGGGGAGGAAGCGCTGGTCGCCTTCATGGAAGCGCGGCAGACCCAAGCGGAAATCAACCGGCGGTTTCCCGGCTCGCGCTTTGCCGATGTCCGTGGGGTCGATAAAATCGATGGCGAGATCCAGTCGTTGCGGGCGGCCGGACTCGGGGCGACCGCGGAGGCGCGGGAGCGGGCGGGCGACATCGCGGCGGCCGCCGGGCGCACGCAGGCGGCGGCGGCGGATTACGCCGTGGCCATCGCCGCGCTCCGCGAGGCGAAGGAACGGTTTCCCCTCAGCCGGTTCGCCTCGGATGCGCGCATCGACGAACTGGAGGTGCGTCGGCAGACGGCGCTCTCAGCGCCCGTGGTGGCGAAGGCCGTGGCGATCGACCGGGAGGTGGCGGAGGACCTGCGCCGAAGGCAGAATGGCGCGGTGGCCGGGAAACTTGCCGCGGCGGCCAAACTGATGGAGACGGCGGCTGCGGAGTTTCCGCGCAGCCGTGCCTTGGATCCCGTGCTCCGGCTCCGGGTGGGCTATCTCGCGCTGCGGGCGGGAGACCTGGGCGCGCTGCAGGAGCAGGTGCTGGCGCGGACGGGGCCATTGCCCGGGAGCGACGGCGCGCGGCTGCTCACGACCGAGGTGCCGCAGGAGCTCTACCAGCGCGTGATGAACGCCAACCCGAGCCGCCAGGCCGGGCGCGGGCTGCCCGTGGATTCGGTGACCTGGCAGGAAGCGAAGGATTTCTGCGAACGCCTCTCCTGGCTGCTGGGGCGCCGGACCCGGTTGCCCACCGAGGCGGAGTTTCGAGCCGTGTGGCCGACCCGTGGAGAGGGAGCCTGGTCCGCGGACAATAGCGATGGTCGCAGTCATGAGGTGGGCACCTCACCGGCGACGCCGATGGGATTTTTCGATCTCGCGGGGAATGTGGCCGAATGGCTGCAGACCCGTGCAGGGGAAGGGGAGACGGCCCCCGCGGCCGGCGGCAGCTACCTGGATCCGGCGGTCGTCCTCCGCGCGCCGAAAGTCGACTTTGTGGACAAGCGGGAACGCTTTGCACACGTCGGCTTTCGGGTGGTGGTGGAAGCGGGATCGGATTAGGCGTCCACGGGCCGGGGCGTTAGGTGCCGAGTTTCACGATGGCGGCGAACTCGGCCTTGCTGAGCGGCACCACGGAGAGACGGCTCTGGCGGATGAGGCCGATCTGGGCGAGGACGGGCTCGGCCTTGATCTGGGCGAGGGTAACCGGATGGGCGAGGGGGGCCTCGCCCTTGATTTCGACGGCGACCCAGCCGGGCTCCTCGGCGGTTGTGTCGGGAAACGCGGCACGCGTGACCGCGGCGATGCCCACCACGGCCTTCGTGGTCACGCTCTCATAAAAGAGCACTCGGTCGCCGGGCTGCATGGTGTTGAGGTGGATGCGCGCCTGATAGTTACGAACGCCGGTCCACGCGGTACGGCCGTCGCGCAAGAGGTCGGTCCAGGCATAGGCCTCGGGTTCGGACTTCACGAGCCAGTGCTGGGGGGCGGCGGATTTCTTTTCTTTCATGGGCAGCCAGCGGTTATTGCCGCGGAAACGCCGGGGGCAAGCCGGACTCGTCGAACGCCGGCGGAGGGCAGTATTGCGTTGTCACGGGAGGGCGGCTTTGGTCGGCTGGCTCAAATGGATGCAACCGATGCCGAAAAAGCTCAAGCCCGCCGGGTGCAACGGCTGCTGTATGGACTGATGGTGGTGCTGATCGGCGTCCCCGTGGTGATCTTTGTGGTGCGGCTCTTTTAAGCCCCGTTTTTCCCTCGTCTGCGCATGAACAAAACCCTCCTGCCGATCCGGCTTGTCTTCGTCCTGCTGTGCGCCTCGGCGGGCTGGCTGGTCCAAATCACGGTGCTGGCCGGCGACCGCTACCGGATCCTGCCGGCGATGGTCGGTCTCGGGATCGGCGTGCTGGTGGTGCTCGTCGACGTGATGCTGAAGGGCTTTTCGCTGCGCGCGCTCTCGGCGGTGACCTTCGGGATCGCGGTCGGGCTGCTGGCGGCCCACATGATCAGCATCTCGCCGCTGCTCGACTCGAACCCCCAGCGCGGCGATCCGATGGACCCCGCGACGATCTACCTGATCCGGCTGGGGCTGTTTGTGGTCTGCCCGTATCTCGCGGCGGTCATCGCCCTGCGCGGCAAGGACGAGTTCAACCTGGTGATCCCCTATGTGCGGTTCGTGCCGCATGAGGTGGACGTGCCGTTGGTGGTGGTGGACACGAGCGTTCTGATCGACGGGCGCATTGCGCGGGTGTGCGAGAGCGGCTTTCTCAGTGCGGCGCTGGTGATCCCCCGGTTTGTGCTGAACGAGCTGCGGTCGGTCGCCGACTCGACGGATCCGCACAAGCAGGCGCGCGGCCGCCGCGGCCTCGAGGTGCTCAACGAGCTGCGCAAGATCAAGAACCTCGACATCCGCACCCCCGAGAGCGAGGTCTCCAAGCGCGAGGACGTGGATGCGAAGCTGGTGTTTCTCGCGCAGTCGATGCGCGCGAAGCTGCTCACGACCGACTACAATCTGGCCAAGATGGCCGAGTTTCACGGCGTGGCCTGGCTCAATCTCAACGCCCTCGCCAAGTCGCTGCGGCCCGAGCTGATGATCGGCGAGCGGCTGGACGTCGATCTCGTGAAGCCCGGCAAGGAAGACGGGCAGGCGGTCGGTTTCATCGAGGATGGCTCGATGGTGGTCGTGAGCGGCGGGCGCCCGTACATCGGCCACCGGGTGCAGGCCGAGATCGTCAGCGTGCTGCCGACGGCGGGCGGGAAGATGATCTTTGCGAAGCACGTGGCCAACGTGGAATAGCCCGGCCGGGCGGGGCTATGGGTGCGGGCCGGCACCCGCGCATTTTTTGGCCTTTGCGCGGGGGCCGAAAAATTGGTGTTTACTTGCGCGCAGGTATTTCCCAATACCTGACCCTCTTGGGGGCCGGTAGCTCAGTTGATAGAGCGCGTCGTTCGCAACGACGAGGTCGACGGTTTGATCCCGTTCCGGTCCACCACTTCAAAATCGTGACGCACTGGGTGCAGCGTGCGGGACGCGATGCGGTCAGGGCAGGGAGAACCGATAGCGGCCTCCGCGTGACTCCAGGGCCAGGGTGTTTTGTCCGGGTGCCACCGTGATTTCCCGGTCGGGAACGCCATCCGTACTGATGTGCCAGACACCCGGCTGGAGTCCGGCGAGCACGATCTTCCGCGCCGTCCCGTCGGCGGCCACGGTCAGCTCGATGGGCGTGCGCACGGGCTCCGTGCCCTTCGCGAGCGCGACGATGCGGTCGGCGACGCGGACGATGAACAGCGTCTCGGTCTCCTCGTGCTCGACCGCCAGGGGCTCGTTCTCACCCGCCTGCAGCACGCAGAGAAAGCGGTCGTGCGCCTGCGCGGTCGTCGGCGAAACCTCGATCCGGTAGCCGTTGGCCTCGGGCGCGGTCGGCGTGGGTGGGGTAAAGAGCTTGCCGCCGACCCGGTAGACCTCCGGACCTCCGATGGTCGTGACCGAGCGATCTGCCGCGGCCGGCCGCAGCCAGGTGACATCGAGATAGCCCGTCACCCCGCCGACGTCGTTCGAGAGGCGTAGTCCGCCGGGCGTCGGCTGGGGTGGCCGCAGGGTCGTGAGCTGCCAGTATTTTTTCAGCTCGGGCTTGGCCGTGGTGAGGTCGTCGAGCAGGATCATCGCCGCGGGATGGTCGGCGCGGTGCAAGTTCAGGAACACGAAGCGCCGCACATAGCCGGTGAGTTTGTCCGTGTAGGCCGCCCGCAGGTCGGCGGCGAAGTAACTGAACTCCGGGTCGAGTGCACCGGGGCCGAAGCTCCCCGACAGCACCGTGCCGTAGTTGAACATCGGGTCCGACTTCGCCTGCTGAGGCGTCCGGGGATTGCTCTGGAGAAAACGCGAGCCGCCGTCGTTCGCGTAGTCGCGCAGGATCTTTTCCTGCGGATCGACGACCCGTACCATCGTCTGCGCGATGGAGCGTTTCGCAAAATTCATGTCGTAGGGCGTGCCGTAGAACGCGTACTGGGCGAGCTTCGCGACCTGGAGGCCGCGGTAGTAGATCTGCAGGGAGCCGGCGTCGGCGTGCTGGTGGTTGCCGAAGTGATAGCCGCCGCCCTTGATCTCGGCCACGACGTCGGCCGAGGCCGGGCCCATGTTCCAGCCCGTGCGGGCGACCATGCCGCCGAGCACGGGACCGAAACTCAGCGTGTGCGGCAGGCCGGCGAGGCTGGGCTCGGGCTTCAGCGCCGGGTCGTTCAACAGGAGAAAGAGCACAGGGTTCGCGGGCAGCCCGCCCTGGCGGAGAAACTCGCCCTTGAGCACCGGATCGCGGTTGTAGGCGTAGCACAGCAGCGCCGTCTGCGGGTAGCTCCAGTACTTGCCGGCCGGCACGCCGTCGCCGTCGCGCAGCATCTCGCCGTTCGGCAGCCGCAGGTAGAGCCAGAAGAGCGGCACCCGCTTGAGATTGGGATCGAACACCTCGCGGCCGGCGATGCGCCGCATCAGCCACGCGGCGTGCATCTCCCAAGCAAAGCGAAAGGCGCCGTAGCTCACGCACTGGTTGTGCCGCGGCGACTGGTACTCGAAGCGCCGCATCGGCACGAGCTGTTCCAGCACCGCATAGCTGCAATACCGGTAGGGCTCCGGGTCCTCGTTGTAGAGCGCGATGGACATGGCCAGCAGGTCGCGGTTGACCACCGCCTCGTTGCCGTGGCCGTTGACGATGTTCAGCTTGAACGGCGGCCACCCGCATTCCATCTCCTCGGCGAGCCGCATGAGGTGGGTGCGGAGCGTCGCGCGCTCCTCCGTCGTGAGGAGTCCGTAACACCAGTCGTACACGCACGAGCCCGTGTAGATCGCCGCGCCGATCTCGCGGGTGATATCGAGGAGATTGCCAAACTCCACCCGCGGCAGATACGCGAGCATGAGATCCGCCGCCTGCCGTCCGATCTGCGGATCGCCCGCGACCAGGTAGTGAAACGCCTTCGCCAGCGCCGCCTGCTCCAGCGGCGTGTTGTAGGCGACGTCGCGATTCGCCTCCGGGGCGAAGAGAAACGGCTTCGCCGCCGTGGCCTGCACCCGCTCCCAGGCCGGGCGGTTTTCCGGATGCGACAGGTTGGCCCGCACCTGCGCGAGCGAGGCCGCGTCCACCCACAGGCGCGGATGCGTCGCGGGCGGCACGATGGCCGGTTGGTACGCGACGGCGTCCGGCGGAACCGCCGGCGGGCGGTAAGGCTGCACTTCCAGGCGGTCCAGCCGCACCCCGGGCGGCAGCCAGCAGCGGATGGCCTGCGGCTCCGCCGTGAGCGCAAAGGTCCCGAGTTGCTGCGCATTCAGGCGCGGATCGCCCCACGGCACAAACACCACGCGGCGCGTCGCCCGCTGCCCGCCGACCTGGAGGCGCAGGAACATCGATTCGAACTTGGATTTCGCCCGGCGCATCTGCTCTGCTCCGAGCTCGTCGGTCGCGGCGTAGCTGCTGAGCACGTAGCGGCCCGCGGTCTTCACCGTCACCGTGAAGACGAGGTCCGGCTCGCGCTCCGGCTCATCCACCGCGGACGCCTGTCCCGCCTTCAACGCGACACCCTGTTTTCCGCGAAACGTGTCCTGCGCGACCACCTCGACCCGCGCCGCATTCAGGCGCGCGGCCTCGGCCTCAAACACCCCCGCCGGCTCCGCGGCGAATCCCGCCACCGTCGTCAGGGCCGTCCACACCGCCCACCGCCGAGCATAGTTTTTCATGAGGAGAAAAATCGTGATCGCCGAATGTCCCGCGAAGTCAACCGCGCCTCCGTCGCACGTTGACCGCGGCCGCGGCCCGCGCGCAACGTCCGCCCGCGATCAGGGCGCGCCGGTGGAATAGGTGCGGGCGGCGAGGCTGGCCTTGGAAAACGTGAGGCGCTGCCACGGGTGCCGCTCGACCTTGTTTCGGATCGGGAGGAGCGAGGGCTCGCGGATCTGCTCGGAGGCGAGCTGCAGGACGAGAGCCGCGTTCGTGAAGTCGAAGGGCCGGATCTGCCGGTGCGGCCAGGCCTGTTCGCCAGAATAATAAGGCAGCAGCCACCGCAGGCCCTGCGTCAGGTTCCGGCCGTCGGGCGTGGTGAACGCCCACAAGTCGAAATTCAGCGACGGCGCGAGGCGGGCGATGCAGGCGAAGGCCAGCAGATTGTAGGTGCAGTAGGTCAGTGCCAGCGTGCGCGCGAGTTCATGGGGCTGCCGGCCATCCGGCTCGATCTGCGTCGCGATGCGCTTCGTGGTGTGCGCTTCGATCTGCCGCCGCGCCACCTCCGGGCGCCCGCAAAAAACGGCGAAGCTGACGACCTGGGCGTCGAACCACGTGCCGTGGTTGTTGGCGGCGGCCTGTTCGGAGCCGCCGGCGCTCAGCAGCCAGTCGAGGTAGGCGGAAAACCATGCCTTGAGGCCGGCCAGATGCCCCGGCGTCCATTCGTGGGAAAACTCGAGCCGGGTGACCGCGTCGAGCAGGAAGACCAGCGACGTCGTGTCGATGATTCCGCTCTGCGGCCGGTCGCGGCCCGGCAGCCGCTGCGCAAAGCGCAGATGGGGATTCATGCGGGTGGCGTCGTCGAGAAACCAGGTGCGCAGGAACCGGCCCGCCTGGCGCGCATGAGCGTCCGAGCCGGTGGCGTGGCTGTGGGCCGCCAGGCGCGGCACGGCGGTGCAGAGGATTTCGAGGGCGTTGCTGTCGTACTTGTAGAACTCGGGGTTGACCTCGCCGTCGCGCGTGATCCACGGGAGCCCGTCGGGCTTCTTCGGGTCCGGCCAGGCGTAGGGCGGGAGGCTCATGTAGTCGTGGGGATCGCCGCTGGGGGCCGGCTTCGCCTTGTTCACCACGCTCGGAAGCGGTTGCCCGAGCCAGTGGTCGGCCTCGCGCGCGAGCAGCGCGCGGCTGTCCGGCCGGGCCAGCAGGTCGGTGCGAAACCCCGCCCACGTCGCCTCGTCGTGCAACAGCGTGCCGCCGCGCGCGCCGGTTTCCGGCTGCGCGGCCCGGCCTGTCTGGCCGGCGAGGATTTGCGAGGCGACCGCGGTCCCCCACAGGCGGGCGGCCGGCGCGCCGAGACCCGCGACGCGGATAAATTGCCGGCGGGTGAAGCTCATGAGGAAAAGCGCCGGACGGGGTCGAGCAGCCGGACGCGGCGGTGGGCGCGGGCCGTGGCTGCCGGATCCTGAGATTGCATGAACCAGTAGGAGCGAATCCGGGGGCGGTCCGGTCAACCCGAATGCAGCATCACGCACGAAAGTGCGGAGAGTCGCCGCCTTGCGCGGCGGCGGAAGGTCTGCTGCGGGCGGATGAAAATGCTGGCGGGCGTGGCAGGCTCGTCTTCTCGCCGGTCATCCGGCCGATCCGGCCACGGCGCCCCCGTGGCTCATGCCCCTCTCTCGTGCCGTGGGCGGTCTCGCGGCGGATCTCGGGCGCGTCACGGGCGGCACGCCGGCCGTGCGCACCGGGCGCGCGGGCTCCGTGAACCGCTGGATGCTCGTGGGCGGCTCGGGAAAACCAGGCATCGATGCGCGCGTCGCCGCGGTTCCTGTCCGGCGATCGCCCGCCAGCGATTCCGCCACCCCGGGACGGGCCGGTGCTGGCGATTTCCTCGGCAGGGAGCGGGGTGGGGAGCGGGGGCGATCCGGCCTTGACTGGCGGCGCATACGATTTGCCGGAAGGAAGGGCGATTGCCGCGGAAGATTCCTTAAGTATATATATTATAAGTGTTTGAAATGCCAGGTGACCTTCCGGTGAAATCGGCAAACAGTGACTGGCGCATTGGCCCCGCTTTTGCTAAGGTTGTCTTTGATCAGGGGTTAGTCGACCTCGTTGAAAACACTATGACCGCCATGAAAAAGTCCACATCCAAGCCCGCCGCCAAGTCGCCCGCCCCAGCGACCAAGGCTGCTCCTGCCGCCAAGTCCCCCGCCGTCGTCACCAAGGCACCGGCCGCCGCACCCAAGCCTGCCCCCGCTCCGAAGGCCGCCAAGCCTGCAGCGAAAAAGAAGGCTGTCGTGCCGGTCGCTGCGCCTGCACCGTCTCCGGTCGCGGCCCCGGCCCCGGTGCCCGCAGTCAAGCCCGTGGCCACCAAGCCCGTGGTTACGACCGTCACCGCGCAGATCGACATCGGCTTTGGCAATTCGCTCTTCATCCGCGGCGAAGGCGCCGGTCTCAGCTGGGACAAGGGCCTCCTGATGAACTGCGTGAGCGACAGCGAGTGGCAGGTCGTCCTCGGCGAGTCCTCGCGCCCGATCGTGTTCAAGTTTCTCGTCAACGACCTCAGTTGGAGCGCAGGCCAAGACTACACCGTCGCCGCCGGCACCACGCTGACGCTGGTCCCGACGTTCTAGGCGGCCTCCGGGCTCCCTTCGACCGGTTCAGGTCAGTGGGGCCGAGGCCGGGGTGGCCTGGCGGTCGGGATTGAGCGAGAGCAGGCGCGCCTGGATCTCGGCGGCGGCCCCGTTGCGGTCGGCGAGCTGGTCGCTCATGACCACCTCGCAGCGCATCCGCACGCGCGAAAACGGCTTGGGGATCACGAACCGGTCCCAGCTGCGCAGCTGCCACGCGGATTCGAACTCCGCGCCCACGAGCAGCATCGGGGCCTTCGTGCGCCGCGCCACGATGATGCTCCCGGCCTTGAGCTCGTAGCATGGACCGCGCGGTCCGTCGGGTGTGATGCCCACGTCATGGCCGGCCTTCAGCACGTCCACGAGGGCGGTCGCCGCCTCGCGCCCGAGGCGGCTGCTCGACCCGCGCACCGTGCGCATGCCGGCGAGGGAGAAAAACGCCGAGAGCCAAGCCCCGTCCTGGCTCGCGCTCACGAGCGCGTACGCGGGCCGCCCCTGCCGGTAGCGCCGGACGATCTCGGCCGCGAGAAACAGGCGGTTGTGCCACAGCACGATGGCCACCGGCACATCCTTTTTCATGTACGCGCGCAGGTCGTCGGGCGAGGCATCGAAGCGCAACGTCCGCCCCCAGGCCTTGAGCAACAGCCCGAACGGCCACAGTAACGCCCGGCGCCAGCCGGCGATCTCATGGACG